>NZ_JAGQBM010000041.1:0-27285 GCF_024345635.1 Cyanobium sp. Lug-B | reverse complement strand
GCCGCCGGGCTGCCGCTCGCGCCGCCGCAGCAGGGTGCGCAGCAGGCCGTTCACCACCGGCGCCAGCCGGCCCAGGCCGGCGCGCTTGGCCAGGGCCACCGTGGTGCTCACCGCCGCCGCCGCCGGCACCCGGTCGCTGAACAGCAGCTGGTAGAGCCCCACATGCAGCAGCCAGCGCAGGGCCGGGGGCTGACGCTGGGCGCTCACCTTGCCGAGGGCATCGATCCAGCCGTCGAGCAGGAGCCGCTGGCGGATGGCCCCGTAGGCGATCTCGGTGGCCAGGGCACGGTCGGCCGGCGACAGGCCACCGCCGCCGCGGGCCAGGGAGGCCAGCTCCCGCTCCAGGGCCGCGTCGGCGTAGGCCCCGGCCGCGACCGCCTGCAGCACCTGCCAGGCCAGCTGGCGGGAGGCCAGGCCGGGGACGACGTCGCTGGCGTGAATCGGCGGGCTCCCGGGAGGAATCAATCCTTTGTACAGGACCGCAGGGGTGGGAACGGGGGCTCAGGGGGGCCAGGCGTCCCCGGCCTCCGGCAGCAGCGCGGCGGGCGGATGCCAGCGGTGCCGGGCCAGGGGCAGGCGACCGTCGGGGGCCACGGCGATCCCCTCGGCCAGCAGCAGCTCCCGCTGCATCCAGTCGCTGCCCTCGCGGCCGGGGCTCATGGCGATCCGCCCCTGGGCATTCACCACCCGCTGCCAGGGGACCTCGGAGGGCAGGGGCAGGCGCCGCAGGGCCCAGCCCACCTGGCGGGCGCAGCCCCAGGCCCCGATCAGCTCGGCGACCTGGCCGTAGGTGGCCAGCTGCCCGGCGGGGATGTGGGCCACCATCGCGTAGACGCGCTGGTCGAAGGAAAGCGGCGCGGCGGAAGTGGCGGCTTCTGAAGGATGGGAGGACACGGCTTGCCGAAGCATGGAGCACAGACTAGTCGCCGTGGAATCCGGACTACGGACCCATGGAACTCATCAGGCAACTTGATGTCACCCGAATCACAGTAAGGATTGCGGGCAAAGACACGGGGCCTGAGTTCAACGACATACATTGCATCTGTCCACTCCTGGCAACGTTCGGCAGACGGCAGTTGTCAGCTCACTGTCTGGAATCCAACGATCATGCTTGTTTCCACTTTCGAGCTCCTCTTCAAGGCCACCACACCGGCCAACCCACCTCTGGTGCGCGTCCCCGGGGCAGCACGGGGAATCCTTCAGGGCTACTTTCTGACGATTGCGAACACGTCAACGACGACATTGACGTTCCTGCTGACCTTCAATGCCACCACGCCCGCCCTCAATCTGGCGCAGACCGTTCAGGCCACCGACGTGACGGGAGGCAATTCCTTCGGCGATCTCACCCCAACCGCCGATCCCAATCGCTTCACCCTGAGCGTGAGGGTTCCAGGCAGGGACACCGCCCTGGTGATTCTTCAACCCGATGTGACGTTGGCGAATCTGCCTGACTCGGTGGAGTTCCGCGGCTTCGTGGAGATCGAGATCACCACCCGCACCTTCCAAGGGCAGACCTTCGATGTGCTGCTGACACCAGAGCACCGCGGCACGTTCCTGCCCAACAACTTCTCCTTTGTGCCCCCACCCCTGCCAGTCGCCAACAACAACGGCAGGGACTTCGACCAGTTGATCGTGGCCTTGCCCACGGCCACAGGCAGTGCGCTGTTCCGCCTGCCATCACCGGTGCGGGACCTCAAGCCCCTGATCGACAACACAAATCCGATTCCCTTCCCCGGACGCCCCCTGCCGTCGCTGCCGGAGGTGCTGCCGGGACCGGTGCCGCCCGGGCCGGTGCCGCCGATCGCCGGTGCGGGAACGGATCCTGAACTGAGGGCCACGCTGGCGCGTCTCCAGGACGGTCTGAGCCTGATGGCGCGCACCATCGATTCGCTCGCGGGCGAATCGGCCGGGGGCGATTCCTTCGTCTCCCCGGAACCCTGACGGGCCTGCGCGTCATCCTGGCGAGCGCGCACGACGGCGACGCTCGCCGCCTGCAGGCGGCCTGGGCACCCCAGGCCGTTCTGCTGACCCCGCGCGACCTTTCCCAGCCGGGGTGGCATCTGGTGGTGGAGGAGACCGGGGAAGGGCGCTGGGCCTGTCAGGGGGTGGACCGGCCTGATGCCGCGATCACCGCGGTGCTGACGCGGCTGGTGCAGGTGGATCCGCTGGAACTCACCTGGATCCAGCCCCCCCGACGGCAGTTCGTTGCCGCCGAGATGACCGCCTTCCTGCTGGCCTGGCTGGAGGGGCTGGGCTGTCCGGTGATTGATCGGCCCAGTCCAGGCTGCCTCTGTGGCCGCAACTGGGGCTGGTCCCACTGGGCCGCCCACGCCTCCGGCTGCGGCATTCCCGTGCGGGACCAGGGCCCCGATCCAGGCGGAACCCGGCTCGTGACCATGGTCGGCGCCACGGTGATCGGTGCAGGGGCTGACGAGGAGGCGGCCTGGGCGCGCCGGCTCGGCGCGGGGGCCGGGCAGGAGATGGCCAGTTTCCACTTCCAGGGCGAGGGAGCGGAACGGGCGCTCGTGCAGGCGCGGGTGGGACTGGACAGGGTGGGCGCGGCGGAACTGGACGCGCTCGATCGGCTGCTGGAGCAGCGGCTGGAGGCCGGATGAGCGTGCTGTTGCTGGGGGCGGTGAACGATCCGGTCCTGCAGGGGGTGGCGGAGGCCCTGCGCCGCCGGGGTGTGGCGCCGCGGATCGGCCCCTGGAGCGCGGGACTCCGGCCCGCGGAGCTGCGGCGCTGGCAGGCGGAGATCAGCGCGGTGCTGGTGCGGCCCACCGGTGCGGCGGCGGGCCTCGACCCCGTGGCCGAACATGCCCTGCAGAGCTGGCTGGATCTGACACCGGCCCTCGTCCTGAACCGCCCCGCGGCGGCGGCGATCTGCGCCTCGAAGCCCGCCCAGCTGCGCTGGCTGCGGCGCTGGGGCTGGGAGGTGCCGCCCACCCTGGTCACCACCTCGGCCGAAGAGGCCCTGGCCTTCCGCGAGCGGCACGGGGAGGTGATCATGAAGGCCGTCGGCAGCAGCCGCAGCCGGGTGCGTCGCTTCGACGGGGAGAGCGACCCGCGGCTGGCGCTGCTGTCCTGGTGTCCGACCCAGTTCCAGCGGCGGATCGTGGGCGTCGACCACCGGGTCCACGTGGTGGGGGAGCGGGTCTTCGGCTGCCGGATCGAGAGCGAGGCAATCGACTACCGCCTGCCGGCGTCCGGCTGCGCGGCGCCGCGGCTGGTGGCGCAGCCGCTGCCGGAGGAGGTGGCGCAGCGCTGCCGCCACACCTGCCGGCAGATGGGGCTGGGGCTGGCCGGCATCGACCTGCGGCTGACGCCGGACGGGCGATGGGTGATCTTCGAGGTGAACGCCATGCCGGGGTTCACGGTCTTCGAGACCGGGACCGAGGGCGCGGGTGAGGCACCGATCAGCGATGCGGTGGCGGAGCTGCTGACGGCGCAGGTGCTGAAGTGATGGTCCGCCGCTGTGCACCGATGCCGCTGCTGCCCCGTCGTTTCGAGCGCCTGCGCGCGGTGCTCGATCGCCGCATGGGGGATCTGACGCTGCTGCTGGAGCATGTGGACAAGCCCCACAACCTCTCGGCGATCCTGCGCAGCTGCGATGCGGTGGGGGTGCTCGAAGCCCACGCCGTCAGCCTCCCGGGGCGGACGCCCACCTTCAACAGCACGGCCCTGGGCAGCCAGAAGTGGGTGACGCTGCACCGGCACGGGTGCAGCGGCGACGCCATCGCCCGGCTCAGGGCCGGCGGCTTCCGGCTCTATGGCACCCACCTGGGGGCCCGGGCGGTGGACTACCGCGACTGCGACTTCACCGGGCCCACGGCCTTCGTGCTGGGGGCGGAGAAGTGGGGGTTGAGCGAGGAGACGGCCGCGGCGATCGACCAGGCGATCGTGATTCCCATGGTGGGCATGGTGCAGTCGCTCAACGTGTCGGTGGCGACCGCGATCCTGCTGTTCGAGGCGCTGCGGCAGCGGCAGGCGAAGGGCTGCCTGCCGACCTGGGGCGAAGGGCTGCCGCCGGAGCAGTACGCCCGGCTGCTGTTCGAGTGGGCCTACCCGGAGGTGGCCGCCTGGTGCCGGCGCGAGGGGCGCCCCTACCCGGCCCTCAGCCCCGAAGGCGCCATCCTCGAGGAGCTTCCCCGGACCGTGCGACTTCGCTGTTGAGGGGGCCGCCATCGAAGCGGGCGGCGCTCGGCAGCCAGAAGGTCAGCGCGAGCGCCAGGATCTCCAGCAGCAGCTGGCGGCCGCCGAGCAGCACCACCACCACCGCCACGAAGGACAGGAACTTCTGGAAGACACTCCAGACATCGTCGGGTGTGTTGCCCGCCTTCTGCCAGAGGGCCACGGCCAGGGCCAGCAGGGCCAGATCCAACCACCAGGGCATCGCCGGAACCACGCTTCCCTGGAACGCTACCCCAGGCCTTCGGTGCCGGCCCGGGGGCGTTCAGTCGCGCGCACCAGCCGAAACGCCGCTCAGCCAGTTCTCCAGACCCTCGCCCAGGAAGGACAGGCCGAGCACCAGGACGAACATGGCCAGCCCCGGGAACAGGGCGGTCCACCAGATGCCGGTGGGCAGGGCGGTCAGGGCCTGCTGCAGGTCGCTGCCCCACTCGGGGATCGTCTCCGGCAGGCCGAGGCCGAGGAACCCCAGACCCCCGAGCACCAGAACCGCGTCAGCGGCATTGAGGGTAAGCAGCACCGGCACGGAGGTGATCACGTTGCGGAACAGGTAGCGGCGCAGGATCCAGGCGGGGCCGGCCCCCAGGGAGCGGGCCGCCTCGATGAACAGCTCCGCCTTCACCTGGGCCGACTGGTTGCGCACCACCCGGAAGTACTGGGGCACATACACCACACAGAGGGCGGCGGCGGCATTGGGCAGGCCCCGGCCCAGCAGGAAGGCGAGCACGACGGAGAGCAGCAGCACCGGCAGGGTGTAGAGGGTGTCCATCACCAGCACCAGCAGGCGGTCGACCCCGCCGCCGAGGTAGCCGCTCACCATCCCGAGGGGAACGCCGATGGCCAGGGCCAGCACCAGGGCGCTCAGCACCACCTGCAGGGCGACGCTGCTGCCGGAGAGCGTGCGCACGCAGACGTCACGGCCGAGGCGATCGGTGCCGCACCAGTGGCCGAAGGAGGGCGGCGCGTAGATCGGATTCTCCAGGCCCGCATTGGGATCGCTCAGCAGACCCCCGTGCACCAGCAGCGGGGTGGCCAGGGCGATCAGCCCGTAGACGACCACGATCACCAGGCCCCAGCGCGCCATGCGCTGCGCCAGGGTGGAACCACCGACTCCGGGGGGCGGTCCAATCCGGTCGGCCTTACCAGTGGACTTCCGTATCACAAGTTGACAGTCACGGCCAGGATTCGTGCGTATCTGCGCTGAAACAGACGCGGATCAGGTTCGCGAGAAGAGTAACCTCAGGGGTTGCCGATATGGCGACTGCGGGATCAGCGAGGCTGCCTTCCGTGGCCGCCGATCCGTGGGGCGGCCATCGTTGGCGGCCATGAAATCCGGCGGAATTTATGCCTCTGAAGGCGCGGGCGTCAAGCTGGGCCGCGGTTCCCGCTTCGGTCCGTACTCACCGGATCAACCGGAAGCTGGCAGCGAAGCAATGGATTTCCACCGAGTTGCAAGAGAGCCTGCAGGTGCGCTTGCAGGTGAATTCTCACGCTGGTATAATGTGCATCATATGCGCCACTCAACTCCAGAGTGCTGACTTCCATCGTGGCCGAGCGTCGTTCAGCCTTCCCGATCAGATGACCAGCGCCCGCCTCCTGATCGTCGACGACGACCCTGAAATGCGCGGCTTCCTCACCTCCGAGCTGGCGGTCGAGGGTTACGAGTGTGAAGAAGCGGCCTGCGGCCAGCAGGCCCTGGGCCGGATCCGCAGCCAGACCTGGGATCTGGTGCTCCTCGACTGGAACCTGCCCGATTTCAGCGGTGTCGAGGTGTGCCGGCGCATGCGCAAGGGCGGCATCTCCACCCCCGTGCTCATGCTCACCGCCCGTGATGAGGTGCAGCAACGGGTCGAAGCGCTCGATTCCGGCGCCGACGACTACCTGATCAAGCCGTTCTCGATTGAGGAACTGCTGGCCCGGGTGCGGGCCCGTCTGCGTCGCAGCGGCATCGATGAGCAGGAAGGCGGTGTGCTGCGGATGGCCGATCTGGAGGTGAATCCCGCCAGCCGGGAAGTGGCGCGGGGCGGTGAGTCGATTCACCTCACCGCCAAGGAGTTCGATCTGCTGATGCATCTGCTGCGCCACCCCAATCAGGTGCAGGAGCGGCGCGCCATCCTCGATGCCCTCTGGGGTGAAAACTGGCTGGGCGACGACAACCTCCTGGATGTCTACGTCCGCTACCTGCGCCGCAAGCTCGAGCCGGCCGGCCAGCCCACCCTGATCCAGACGGTGCGCGGTGTCGGCTTCATGCTGAAGGAAGGGCCGCCCCGCTGAGAATGGCGGAGGCCCCATCCAAGTCGCGGCTGCTGGTTGTCGAGGATGACCAGCGGATGCGCACGTTCCTGGCCGGGGAACTCAACTGCGAGGGCTACGACGTCACCGAAGCCGAAGACGGCCAGGGGGCGCTGATGCACCTCAGGGACGCCTGCACCGATCTGGTGCTGCTCGACTGGACCCTGCCCGATTTCAGCGGCGTAGAGATCTGTCGAAGGCTGCGCTCCAGCGGTGACATCACCCCCGTGCTGATGCTCACCTGCCACGACGACATCCGCGACCGGGTTGAGGCGCTCGATTCCGGGGCTGATGACTACATCCTCAAACCCTTCTCGATCGAGGAGTTGCTGGCCCGCATCCGCGCCCAGCTGCGCCGCACCGCCTACTGGCGCGGTGTGGCCGAATCCGATCTGCTGCGTTGCGCCGACCTCTCCGTGAACACCGCCACCCGGGAGGTGATGCGCGCGGGCCAGGCGATTTCCCTCTCCGTGCGCGAGTACGACCTGCTCCTCTGCCTGCTGCGCGGCACCGGCCGTGTGGTGGAGCGGGAGGAGATCCTGCGCGAGGTGTGGGGCGAAAACCACTTCGGCGACGAAAACCTGCTGGGCGTCTACATCCGTTACCTGCGCCGCAAGCTCGAACCGGAGGGGCTTCCCACCCTCATCCAGACGGTGCGCGGCGTGGGCTTCATGCTCCGTGAAGGGGAGCCGCGCCCATGAGGCGCAGCTGGAAATCGGCTCCCCCCTCCGGCCCATCCGCCACCGTCACGCTCCCCCCCATCGCCTCCATCAGGGCCCGCACCACCGCCAGGCCCACGCCGCTGCCGGGAATGGCGCCGGTGTGGCGACCCCGGCCGAAACGCTCGAAGATCAGCGTCTTCTCCCGGTCGGGCACGCCGGGGCCGGTATCGATCACGTGCACCACCACCCGATCGAGGCTGGCATCGAGCCGCAGCTGAATCGGGCCACCCCCTGGATCGTATTTCTGGGCGTTCTCGATCAGGTTGCCCAGGCACTGCTCGAAGCGATCGGCATCACCGAGCGCGAAGGTGCGTGCCCCCTGGGTGGCCCCTGGGCAGATCCGCAGCCGACCGTGGCAGCGCGAGCGCAGCCGCTCCGCCACCCGCTCGATCGCCTGGGCCACATCAAACGGCTCAAAGGGCATCAAGGTGCGGTTGGCATCGATGCGGGTGAGGGCCAGCAGATCCGTCACCAGCTTCCCCATCCGGCCCGCCTCCTCCTCAATCAGCGCCAGCTGGCCGGCCTCCTCCTCCGAGAGCCCGTGGGAGCGTCGCCGCAGGCGCCCGGCGTAGTTGCGGATCAGGCTGATGGGGGTGCGCAGTTCGTGGCTTACCCCATTGGCGAAGCCCCGCTGGCGCTCCCAGGAGGCGGAGAGACGATCCAGCAGATCGTTGAAGGCCACCGCGATCGGTGCCAGCTCCCGGGGCTGGGCGTCCACGAGCACCCGCTGGCTGTCGAGGGTGTCGGAACTGATCGCCTGCATGCGCAGCCCCAGATCATGGAGGGGGGCCAGGCCCCGCACCAGCACCGGCCGCAGCAGCAACCCCGTGAACAGTGTGGCCAGACCGGCGGCCACGATCAGAAGAGTCAGCAGCAGCCGCTGCTGGGCCAGCTTGTGGGTGATGTCCTCCAGGAAGCGGAGGCGCACCGTGCCCGTCCCGAGATGGATCTGCTCCGAGCTGGTGAGGTAGGTAAGGTTCCCGAAACGGAGCACGGCGACCTGCCCGTAACCGTTCCGCTGGGCCGGCAATCGCGCCAACGGCACGCCAGTGGGGATGGAGAACAGGCGGATCTGGTCGGCAGCGCCATAGGGGATGCCCTGGTCGGTCTCCACCCAGCCGAGAAAGTTGGGGCTGATCAGCCGGGCCAGTGCTTCGCTGATCTCGTCGAGGGTGCGTGGCACGGGCCGGCGCGAGAGGAGCACCTGGCGGACGCTGGCGACCGTGGCACGGTGCTGGTCACGTCGCTCCTGGCTGGCCAGCAGGGCGGTGGCCCCGATCAGAAGGGCGTAGCCCCCAAGAACGGCCAGCAGGCTGAGCCCCAGCAGGCGCCGGCGCATCGAAAACGCCTTGGCGGAAAGGGTGAACGGGCCTGGGGACCAAGAAATACCCATCAATTTCATTAGAGGTTCATTAGACCTCGGCAAGATCCGCTGCCATGTGGATCGTAATGGACAATGAAAGGACCACCACTCCGCCTACGCCGCAATGGCCCAGAACCTGGAAGACCCCAGCTAAGTCAAGGGTTCCGAGCCTTAGGGGAAACAACAACCCCCCACCCGCCACAACGACAGGGCCTGGATGGACGGGACTGCTTTTGGTGCATAAAATCGAATGAGTCAAGAGCTTCGCAGCCTTTCCAATGAACATCTCTCCCAAGACCAAGCTGGCGCTGATGCGCAGCCTTCGCGAGAAGAAGTCGAAGGTGGCCCAGGGCTTTACCTTGATCGAGCTGATGATCGTGGTGGCGATCGTGGGCATCCTCTCCGCCGTTGCTCTCCCCAACTTCCTTGGCGCTCGGGCTGCAGCCTCCGCCGGTGCTGCGGTTGGTGAAGTTGTCGGGGTTGCCAAGGAGTGTGCCACATTCATCGCCTCTGGTGGCGTCGGCACGCCTCCAACAGCCAATACTGGATCGGGCATGTCAATTGCTTGTGCCACTACCGGGGGCACTGTTTCTAAAACCTTCCAGTCCGGCGCACAAGGTGTAAATTGCCTTGGTACTGCGGTTACTTCAGCCACTAACTCTAACAAGGTTTCAATCAGCATTGCTGGTACCACCGGTGCCATGACCTGTTCATTCCCCTAACTGGTCAGCCTCATTTCCTTAACTTTGATTAGTGGCCTCTCTGGCCACTTTTTTTATGCAAAGAAGTCTTGTATTCAAATTTAGTTTCTGGCAGCTTGATGCCACGGAAGTGGCTACACAATAAGGCTCGAGCTATCATCCTTGATGACCTGGCATTCTGGAGTTCGCATCAACCTATCTCGTCAATACCCTTAGGCAATAGACTTTCCAAATGCAATAGGCAATCCATGGCTAAGAGCATTCCGAACATCTCTATGGCCAAGGTATTGGCACGAAGATCTCATGCATTGATCATATACTAGAGTTTCTGCAGCCTAACGTTATCTTTAGGACCCAGAGCCAATCCCAAAGACGTCATGCCCTCCATTGACTGCCAAGCATTGCTCGATGCCGCCAAAGATGAGTTCGCTAAGCAAGACTACATCAAAGCAATTCCCCTTCTTGTCAAACTGATTAAGGACAAGGACTATCGCGTCAAGGGCCTAAGCAGTCTTGGTGCCTGCTTATTTTACTTGAGTCATTATAGGGCTGCAAGAGTCTTTTTAGAGAGAGCACTCATTATTGATGCCGGCTATCTTCCTGCGCGTCACAACTTGGCAAGCACACTTTATACTTTGAAATGCTATGAACAAGCGGATAGAGAGTTTTGTTCCATTATACAAATGAATCCGGAAGACGACGCGGCATGGCAAGGACGATATCACTGCTGCAGCGCATTAGGTAGAATTGACGAATGCCGCTCTATCTTGCTTGGCTGGCCAAAGGCCCTGCAGACATCTCCGACATTTGTGCTTGCATCGGCTCAACTCCTCCGACTTGAAGGCAAAAAACACGAAGCGATACAGCAATTACACAACTTTGCAGGATCTGAACATGCAGGCGCAGAGGTGTATGCCTTAATGTGTGAGATATTTCATGAAACCCATAGGCTTCAAGACAGTCTAAAGGTGATCAGAAAGGCCATTTCACTGCAACCGAACAACATCTTCTATCTTTGCATGGAAGCAAATATCCATTACCTCTGTTCAGACGTGGATAAATGTTCAAAAGCTTTTGAGGATGCTGCAAGACTCCATCCAAGGTCAGCAGCACTCCTGCTCAATCAGCATCTTTTATTTCCTGTAATTCCATCCTCTTCACATCAGATAGACGAATGTAGAGCGAGGTTTGACTATGGCCTGAACATGGCTGAGACGATGCCTCAGTTAGAGCTTGTTTATGAACATCCAATGTCTCTCCATACTTTTTCACTTGCTTATCACAATAAAGATGATCGAGGACTTCTGGAAAGATACTCTGCATTGATGAGAAAGCTTGCAGCCCCTTTACTTTCTCATCTCCATCAAGCGAGATCAGAGCTTGGCGCCTTCAACCATATCCCAAAATTCGAAACCGACAAACTGAGGATTGGATTTCTATCTAAACACTTTTACGGGCATAGCAACACCATTGCCTTCCAAGGCTTGATTCGCCTTTTAAATCGTGACCAGTTTAATATCTATTTAATTCATGTTCATGGCAGCTTGGATGATGACGTGAGGAAAGAGCTTGATTCCTTTGCAGATCATGTAATTTATCTCTCCAATGATTTATCCGTTATCTATAATCAATTGCATGATCTAGAGCTAGATATCCTCTACTTCACTGACCTTGGTATGACACCTTATGACTTTCTCTTTCCCTTTTTCAGGTCAGCTCCTATCCAAATCACTGGATGGGGGATTCCTCACACTTCTGGGAACGACTCAGTTGACTATTATATCTCCTCAGATGGTATTGAGCCTGAAGGTGCAGATAGCCTGTATACAGAAAAGCTAGTTCGTTTGCCAGGCGGACTTCCCTGTTGCTGCTATTCTGCCTCATTTGAAGTGGCAGATATTGGGAGAGAGTACTTTTTTCTTCCCCATCACTGCAAGCTGGTCGGATGCCTACAATCATTGCACAAGCTACATCCAGATTTTGATCATCTCCTAGAAGATATCGCACTTCGCAATCCAGATGCAATCTTTGTCTTTGTAGGAGATGAGTATGACGTTTCTACTGAGCGTTTCTTACAGCGACTTGCTACGTTTGCGCCGTCAGCGAGAGATCAGACGATTGTTCTGAAAAAGATGTCAAGAGGCGAGTATCAAGCTCTATGTAAGTGCATGGATTTATTGTTAGATCCAATTTACTATGGAAGCGGAATTACTTTTTTTGAGGCTGTCCTTTCTGGAACTCCGATTATAACTCTAGAAGGCAGCTATCTTCGTTCGAGAGTTGTGGCGGCTGGGTATCGTGAAATGGCGATTATCAACGCCCCAATTACGCAGTCACTCCTTGAGTATGCTGAAGTTGTTCATGAACTACTTGAACACGATGACAAAAGATGTAGCTTGCGACGTCAGATTCTCAACCAAAAGCACCGCATCTTCAATAGAGCTGATTACGTACGCCACTTTGAACAATTTTGCATTGCAGCTAGCAAAGGAGCTCTTAACTGTAATGAATAATTTGCGTAGTCATGAGATGCTCACATGATTCTTAATGTCTTTACTGCAGCTCATGGCAACGCTATTTCACTTTGCATGAGCACTTGGTTTCGGCAAGAGGAGGTTTTTCATTTTGCTCGGTTCACAGTCATGAGGAGCATGCTATGGCTGCTCTTTTTTGAGCATCATTTTTTTCGATTTGGTAAGATCATAGGACCAACCACCACTCCACTGAACCCTTGGATCGAAGCAGCTCTCACGACTCAATTAACTATTCCACAAGGCGAATTAATGCTCTGCTTGGCTCAATGCCCGGCCCGCGCAGTTACCTTGAAATAGGTGTCGAGACAGGTCAGACATTCTTTGAGATTTCTGCTGATCGCAAAACAGCTGTTGACCCCAGATTCTTGTTTGATTCTGATTTGGCTCCGCATCATGAGGCAAGTGAGTTTTTTCAAATTTCAAGTGATCAATTCTTCTGTGAATTCCAACGAGATCTAAAATACGATCTTGTGTTTCTTGACGGCCTGCACACATGGGAGCAAACCTATCGCGATTTCTGCAACGCCCTACTAGTCACCCATGACCAATCAATCATCATTTTAGATGACATCTTTCCTTGCGATGTCTTCTCCTGCAATCGTGATCAAGTTGAGGCTGTCATGATGCGGCAGTTCATGACAGGCGACCCCAGCAATGCGTGGCACGGGGATACCTATAAGGTGATTCCATTGATCCGCACATTCCATCCTTTGCTTTCATTTTGCACCATTATTTCGGATGGAAATCCGCAAGCTGTTGTTTGGCGCGCAACAGCACCCATCAATGATCCTTCATGCATCATTCAGGACCAAGGCCTTCTAAATATGTCTTCGCTAGATTATCTCTGGTTTCTTAGAAATCAGGGTCTATATAACCCGATGAATGAGGATGATGCGCTTAATCTCGCCATGCACTCCCTGAAAGTGAAACGCAAGGAAGATCTCCCATGAAGATTCTCCAACTGAGCGGGATGTCACTGTTCAAGTGGAACGATCAGCCCCCTCCCCCTATCCGCGTCTCCGTCTCGATCCGTTGGGTACCACTCCCTGAGGGCTCGAACCCCTGGCGCAACCGCAGGTGCAGCAGGCCGTCCGGCTCCACGGTGGCCTCCAGCCCCGGCAGGGTGAGCCCATCCAGCAGCACCCGGTTCTGGGCCGCTCCGGTGCTCGGTTCCCCTTCCAGCCCGGAGGCCGAACCGCAGCGCATCAGCACCCGCCGGCGCCAGATGGGGCTCGGTGGGATACCAACCGTGTAGCTGATCGGGTCCCCAGGGCGCAGGCGGCACCGGTCCCTAGGGCCAGGTCCACCTGGGTGGCCCGCTGCAGATCCCCCCGCAGCAGGGCCAGCACTCGCCGCTGCTAGCCCTGCTGCACGGGGGCTCGGCGGCTCAGCTGTGGGGATCCAGAAGGTAGCCTCCCGGCCCCTGCCGTCCCAGGCGGGTCAACCCGAGGGGCAGTGCCACCACCACGCAGCGCACCAGATCGGTGCCCTCGGTGCTCAGCAGCACGGTGCCGCCGTCGGCAGGCTGCCCGCTTGGGTTCCTGCCGGTCCTGTGTCAAACAAATTGAGGCAACCCACAACCTCATTGACAAGGAACACCCCCCTAAACTTCTATGGCTTGCGCTGGGGCCATGACGCTCGCACCTCCGGCTCCCTACCCGGATGCCTTCGCGCCCTTGCTCCTGCCGGATGGTCTGCGCCTCAGCCCCGAGCAGTTCGGCTCCGTCTGCAGCGCCAACCCCCAGGCGGTGCTGGAACTTACCGCAGAAGGCCATCTCGTCCACATAGCACCTACAGGCGGTGAAACCGGCGCCCGCAACAGCCGTCTGCTGCTGCGCCTGCTGGCCTGGGCCGACAGCGTGGGGGGTTGGCAGGTGTTCGACAGCTCCACGGGCTTCCTCCTCCTCGATGGCTCGGTGCGCAGCCCCGATGACTCCATAGTGGGTCTGGAACGTTGGCGGGCCCTCACCCCGGAGCAGCGCCGTGGGTTCCCGCCCTTCTGCCCCGATCTGCTGGTTGAACTCTCCAGCCCGAGCGACGACAGTGCCCGCGGCCTCACGGCCCTGCGGCAAAAGATGGCCGCCTATCGAGCCAATGGTGCCGGGCTGGGCTGGCTGCTGATCCCCGAGCAGCAGGCTGTGGAGATCTGGAGCAGCGAGGCCAGCGGCGAGCCCTTGCGCCTTGAGGGGGACACCACCCTGGATGCTGACGAGCGATTCCCCGGGCTGCGCCTGGAGTTGGCTGAGATCTGGGAGGTCTGAACAATTCAGGTCAGAACCTGATCAGCCAACCGACGTAGACGCTGATCGGCTATGAGCAATGTCCCTCGCCAGAGGCGGAGAATCCACCGCTTCTGCCTACAATGAACCAATGGCGTTTCCCCGGATCAGGCACAATCCCGCCGTGCTGGGAGGCAAGCCCTGCATCCACGGGCTGCGCATCACGGTGGGCACCATCGTTGGTCTTATGGCCAGTGGAAGCAGCCGCGAGCGCATCCTGGAGGCTAACCCACTCCTGGAGCTTGCCGACATTGATGAGGCCCCGCTTATGCCGCCTGGCGGATGGAAGAGCGAGAAGAGGCGCTGGTCCTGGGCTGATGGCCAGGCTCCTGGTCGACATGAACCTCTCAAGCGAGTGGATCAAGCTGTTACAGGCTGCTGGCCATCAGGCCGTGCACTGGTCCGAGGTGGGCGATCCGCGAGCACCGGATACGGAGCTGATGCGATGGGCCCTGAATAACGGCTACGCCATCTTCACCCACGACCTTGACTTAGGGACGATGCTGGCCCTCAGCGGCGCCCATAGCCCCAGCGTGTTGCAGGTCCGCTGCCTCAACGTGCTGCCTAATGCGATCGGCCCCCTGGTTCTCTCGCTCCTGAAGACCTACGCCGCCGAGATCGACCAAGGGCGCTGGTGGTGGCTGACGAACGCCGCGAGCGCGTGCGGATCCTGCCGCTGAACAGTCAAGGCTGACCGCTTGTGAACGAGGGGAGAGCCTTCGTGGATCTCGAAAGCCGACTCACTCATGCCCGAACCTCCTGCACCCTGTTGGTGCTCACCAGCCTTGAGCTTGCTGGCTCAGGCTTCGCTTCTGGGGCGCTGGCTCGGCGCTGCAACGCTCGATGCCGAGGATCCGGCAGATCCCGGATCTGGAGAGACGCCATGACAGGTCGTGGACCTTTTTTCAGATTGTTTGGATGGCATGCCAACGGCCTGTTGCGGCACCTGGAGCTCCACCCTCATCCCCCCGCCAGCACCCGCGTCTCCGTCTCGATCCGCTGGACTCCACCCCCTGAGGGCTCGAATTCCTGCCGCAGCCGCAGGTGCAGCAGGCCGTCGGGTTCCGCGGCGGCCTCCAGCCCCGGCTGGCTGAGTCCATCGAGCAGCACCCGGTTCTGGGCCGCTCCGGCGCTCGGTTCGCCGTCCAGGCCGAAGGCCGGACCGCAGCGCATCAGCACCCGCCGGCGCCAGATGGGGCTCGGTGGGCTGCCGGCCGTGTAGGTGATCGGACCGGCCGGTGTCTGCAGCTGCAGCACCGGATCCCGGCCGCCCAGGGCGCAGGCGGCCCCGGTCCCCTGGCCCAGATCCACCCGGGTGGCCCGCTGCAGATCCCCCCGCAGCAGGGCCAGCACCCGCCGCTGCTGGCCCCGTTCCCGCACCTGCCGCACCATCCGCTCCACCTGCCGGCCCTCCGCCACCAGGGTCTGCAGCACCACCCCCCACAGCAGCAGCCCGACGCTCACCGCCACCAGCAGCTCCGCCAGCGAGAAGCCGGCCGGCCCCCTGACGGAACGGCCGTGGGAATGCAGCAAGGCCATGGCGCAGCTCCGGTGATAGAGAACAGGGCGACTCACGACTGGGGATCCGGCAGGCAGCCGCCTGGCCCCTGCCGTCCCAGGCGGGTCACCCCGAGGGGCAGGGCCACCACCACGCAACGCACCAGATCGGTGCCTTCGGTGCTCAGCTGCACGGAGCCGCCGTCGATGATCAGCCCGTTGCTGGTGAAGCGCACCGCCGCCGGCAGGTTGTGGCTGACGTTCACCGCCAGCCCGCCGATCCCCTCCCCCAGCTCCAGGGCCGCCCCCTCGCAGGCGGGCAGGCTGCCCGACTGGGGCTCCCGCCAGCCCGTGGCCTCCAGGCTCAGGGCACAGGGACGGCCGCTGCGCAGGGCGGCATCCCGTCCCCGCTCCAGCCCCAACATCACCCGGCGGCTGGCCCCCTCCAGCCGGGCGGCGGCCAGGTCCCGGCTGGCGGAGGTGAACCCCAGCTGGGCCAGCAGTCCCACCAGCACCAGCGCCAGCAGGGTCTCCGGCAGGGTGAAGCCCCCCGGCTCAGGGTGTTCCACCGCCCCCTCCCGGCGCAGGCCCGCAGCGGCCGAAGGCCGCCGGCACGTAGAGCCTCTGGCGCGGTTCGGGTTCGCCAGCCACCGCCAGCCGCAGCACCACCCCGTCTCCGCTGGCCGACACCTCCAGCTGGCGCGCCAGCCCCGGGGCCAGGGGCTGGGCCGCCAGGGCCTGCAGCAGCTCGGCCGTCGCCGTGGTGCAGTCGCCAGCGGATGGGGCCAGGCCGCGCAGGGTGGCTTCCGCCCGCGCCAGGGCCACCTCCGCCTGCTCCAGCCGCTCCTGCTGGCGCTGCTCCGCCACGGCCGCGGCGCCCGCCAGGGCCCAGAGCTGCAGGGAGGATCCCGCCGCGCTCAGGAACACCACCGACCCGGTCACCAGTTCGATCAGGCTCATGGCACCACCCCCCGCAGGCCCACCAGCCGCACGTCGGTGATCTGCGGCTGGGGCTGGGTTGGCGGCTGGGCCGGGGCCAGCTGCACCGTGAACGCCCCCTGGCGGGCCGGCTGGCCGCCGCCGGCGGCCAGTTCCAGCAGCAGTTCGGCCGGCTGCAGGTCCGGGCGCCAGGCGACCAGGCGATAGGAGCCCCCCAGCACCTGGCCCTGGCGCAGGGCCGCGATCGCCGGGGCCGGGGCGCAGGCCAGGCCCTGGACGTCCCACTGGGGCAGCGGCAGAGCCAGCAGGCAGCGATGGCTGCGGTGCAGCTCCGCCAGCAGTTGCTGGCCCGCCGAGGCCAGCCGGTCCTCCGCCCGGCGCTGCTGCTGCTCCCGGATCCCCTGCAGACGCAGCTGCAGGCTGGCGGTGTGCGCCGAGAGGCTCCCCAGCAGCAGAACCATCGAGGCCCCCATGGCCAGGGGCAGGACGAACCCCTGCCCCCGGGCGCGGTGGCGGTGCAACGAGGGGCGGTGCAATGAGGGCATGACCATGGCAGCGAACACCTTTTCAACGTTCCCGCGCAGGGACACCATGGCTGGGGGAAACTGCCCCTAGTGACCGTGCCTTTCTCCAGCGGCCCATGAACCACAGCCGGCACAGGGACACCCGCGACGAGGTGGACGCCGTCGTGAATCGCCACCAGCTGGACTATTCCCTGGGCCAGCTGCGGCTGGTGGGATTGGTGCTGCTGGTGCTGGAGCTGAGCACCCTGCTGCTGGCGGGGAGCTTCGCCAGCGTCGAGGCTCCCGCCGGCCGGCTCAACGGCCTGATCGGCCTTTCCCCTGCCCTGCCGCTGCTGCCCCTCGGTTTCGGCCTCTACCTGCTCGGCGGCGGCCATCGCCGACACCGCCGCGAGCAGCCCTGGACCGGCGCCCTGCACCGCACCCTGCTGCCCCTGGGGCTGATCCTGCTGCTGCTGCTGCCAGCGGTCACCATCCATGATGCCGCCATCCTGTTCAGCCAGCGCCATCTGGCACCCCTCTCGCCCCTGCAGCAACATCTGCTCAACCCCGTGCGCCTGATCACGACCCTGCTGTTGCAGGCGGTCACCGGCGCCGGGCTGGTGCTGATGCAGCTGCGCGGCCGGCACCAGATGCGGCGGGTGGGCCTCACCCCGAGCCTGTTCTTCCGCACCGACGCCACAGGGCCGGTCCACCTGCACCGAAGGCGATCGACGGACTGGGGTTGAGCCAGGCGGCCCGGTGGCACCCCGGAGGCAGGGCCTGGGCTTAAGAAATTCTCAGGATCCATGCATTAAGTTTTCATACTTGTCAGCCCCCCCCTGGTAGCCCAACGGCTTTGCTTGCATTATGGTGAGCGTCACCTGAATAAAACCCATGAACCAGGTCACCTCACCCTCCAGAGTGGCTCATACCGCCAGGCCTTTCGCCTTCGGCGGCCTCGCTTCCAAGGCCGTCACCGCCGGATGCGCGCTTGCCGTCGGCCTGGCTGCTGCTCCGGCGCAGGCTCAGGTGGTCCTGGATAAAACCACCGGAACCTGGAGCAACCCCGTTGGCGGAACCAACATTCTGTTTCAAACGGTTGCCGGCGAAAACCAGATCCGTTGGGGCAACTCAACCGGCTCTGGGCAAAGTGGCCTCGGGTTCACTGGCGTCGATCCGAACCCCAATCTGGTTGTGCCTTTTGAGACCAACTTCCTGCTCGGCACCCTTCGGCACTTCAACAATCCGATCAGCTCTGGCACGGCAGCAAGTTCGGTTTCGCTGACTCTGGAAACGCTGTTCACCCAGCCGCCCATCTCCATCGATTTCGTCTACACCTCCACCATCGACGAAACCCCTAATTCAGCGCCCTGCACCTATCCAAGCGATACACCCTGCGCCGATAAAATCACCATCAGCACGGTTCCGAACCAAACCTTTCAGTTCCAGGGCAAGACTCTGACCCTTGCCTCCTTCTTCCTTGACTCCAACGGCAATCCCACCGATTCCCTGATCTCCCAAGAAGGTGGGACCACCACCGCTCAGGTCTTCGGGAAGTTGACCACTCCCCCGGATGTTGGACCGGAGGACTCGGTCCCCGGCCCCCTTCCCGTTCTCGGCATCGCCGCAGCCTTCGGGTACAGCCGCAAGCTGAGGAAACGGATCCAGTCGAACGGATGATCGTGGCCCCACAGATGGCCCTACCCGGTTGAGCCATCGGTGCCACTGAATGTTCCCAAAGGCCCCTATGCAGTCTTGACATAGGGGCCTATTTTTGTCCTTGCTTTCCGGCCTGCCTGGATATCCCGCCTCCAGCGATGATCACTGCCAGCCCTGACTCCACTCTCCCCAGCAGCCCCTACCTTTCCCGGCTTCTTGCCACGCTGTCAATTGTCCTCCTGGTGGTGTTCATCGCCGCCGTGGTCACCACGGCCGTACCGCCCAGGCTCCTTGACCCCTCGTGGCAGCTGGCCATGATCGCGGCCATCATCACGAACGCGCCCCTGGCGCTGATCGGGACGCTGATGCTGCCCCTGGCCCTCGGCTTCGATCCCATCAACCCTCGGCTTAGGGTCCGCTGGAACGCCATCCGCCGCTGGGCCCTGCCTGCCGCCCTCGGATTCCTGTTGCTGATTCCCCTGCAGGGCTATGCGGCCTGGAGGCTGCAACGAACGGTCACCACAGCACTGGATCAGCAGACCACCCGAACCAGCAAGCAGTTCTTTGAGCTGCGCAAGGCCATCGATTCCGCCACCACCCACGAAGAGTTGCAGACCAGGCTCAGGCAGCTGTTCGGCAGGAATGCCGGCCTCTCACCGGCTGAACAGAAGATGCCAATGGCCGAACTGCGCAGCATGCTGCAGGCCCGGGCCGAGCAGGCCTCCAACCGATTGATGCAGCAAATTGAAGCCCAGGCCGCCACGAAACCGACCCTGCCCCTCAAGGAAACGATCCGCATTGCCATCTCCTCCCTGGCCTATGCGGTTGGCTTCGCCTTCCTTGGCGGCCTCCTGCCCCGCATGCAAGTGAAGGCTGGGGGACCGCGTGGTGTCGATCAGGACTACTTCGAGACATTGGCGGAGTGACCCTTCAGCCCATGGGCCGATGGATCGTGGTCACCCGGCAGCGGCAGCTCACTGGTTCAGCTTGAGCACCGCCATGAAGGCCTCCTGTGGCACCTCCACCCGGCCCATGGCCTTCATGCGCTTCTTGCCCTTGGCCTGCTTCTTGAGCAGCTTCTTCTTGCGGGAGATGTCACCGCCGTAGCACTTGGCCAGCACGTCCTTGCGGATGGCGCTGATGCTTTCGCTGGCAATGATGCGGCTGCCGATCGAGGCCTGGATCGGGATCTTGAACTGCTGCCGCGGGATCAGCTCCTTGAGTTTCTCCACCAGGCTCTTGCCCACGTTGTAGGCCTTGTCCCGGTGAACGATGGTGGTGAGTGGATCGGCTTTCTCGCCGTTGATCAGCACATCGAGGCGCACCAGCTCATTTTTGCGATAGCCGATCAGGCTGTACTCCATCGAGGCGTAGCCCTTGGTGCGGCTCTTCATCTGATCGAAGAAGTCGGTCACCACTTCCGCCAGGGGCAGTTCGTAGTGCAGCGTCACCCGGTCGGTGGTGATGTACTTCATGTCGATGAATTCGCCGCGCCGCTCCTGGCACAGCTCCATCAGGGCGCCGTTGTACACGTTGGGGGTGTAGATCTCCAACTTCACATAGGGCTCCTCGATCGATTCCCGCTTCTGGGGATCGGGGAGGGTGGCGGGGTTGTCCACCATCAGGGTGCTGCCGTCGATCATGTTCACCTGGTAGATCACCGAAGGCGCGGTGACGATCAGGTCGAGGTCGTACTCCCGCTCCAGCCGCTCCTGCACGATCTCCATGTGCAGCAGGCCCAGGAAGCCGCAGCGGAAGCCGAAGCCCATGGCACTGCTGGTCTCCGGTTCGTACTGCAGCGCCGCATCGGAGAGCTGCAGCTTGTCGAGGGCCTCCCGCAGGTCGGGATACTGGTCGGCGTCGGTGGGGAACAGGCCGCAGAACACCATCGGCGTGGCCTCGGCGTAGCCGGGCAGCGGTTCGCTCGCCGGGTTGGCCGCCAGGGTGATGGTGTCGCCGACGCGGGCATCGGCCACCGCCTTGATCGAGGCGGACAGGTAGCCCACCTCACCGGCATGCAGGCTCTCCACCTGGCGCTGGTCCGGCGCCATCACCCCCACCTCGTCGAGCTCCACCACCTTGCCGCTGGCCATCAGCAGCACCTTGTCCTTGCGGGCGATGACGCCGCTGATCACCCGGAAATAGACGATCACCCCCCGGTAGGGGTCGTAGTAGGAGTCGAAGATCAGGGCCCGCAGCGGTTCATCCGCCTGGTCCGGCGGAGCCGGCACCCGATCCACCACCGCCTGCAGGATCTCGGGCACCCCCAGGCCGGTCTTGGCGGAGCAGTTGATGGCCGTCGAGGTGTCGAGGCCGATGATCGCCTCGATCTCCGCCTTGATCCGGTCGGGGTCGGCCCCGGGCAGGTCGATCTTGTTGAGCACCGGGATGATCTCGAGATCGTTCTCCAGCGCCAGGTACACGTTGGCCAGCGTCTGGGCCTCCACCCCCTGGCTGGCATCCACCACCAGCAGGGCGCCCTCGCAGGCCAGCAGGCTGCGGCTCACCTCATAGGAGAAATCGACGTGCCCCGGCGTGTCGATCAGGTTGAGGATGTAGGTCTGGCCGTCGGCCGCCCTGTACTCCATGCGGGCGGCCTGGAGCTTGATCGTGATGCCCCGCTCCCGCTCCAGCTCCATGTTGTCGAGGAACTGGGCCTGCATGTCCCGGGCGGCCACGGTGCCGGTGTCCTGCAGCAGGCGGTCGGCCAGGGTCGATTTCCCGTGGTCGATGTGGGCGATGATGCAGAAGTTACGGATCCGCTGGGCGGGAACGTCGGTCATGGGCGCCCGGAGGCTCAGCCGCGAAGGGAACAAGGGCCCGATCCTAGGCAGCCCCCTCGGGTTCCCTCGGCGACGATCAGGCGCCGATGCCGAGGCGCCGCAGCACCGGCAGGCGCCCGGAGGCGAAGGACTCCCAGAACGCCTGGAGCTGGCCCAGGGCCTGGTCCGGGTCCTCGATCGGCTCCCCCTCGGGATCCTTCACACGGCCGCCCGCCATGGTGATGCCCATCCACACCATCTGGGCCACCCCCTCCGCCGGCAGGCCCGAATCGGCCACCTGCAGGAAAAACGCCTCCAGCAGGTCGATGGTGAAGGGCTGAAGCAGTACGGGCGAGAGCAGGGCGCCGATCTCCTCGCCAGCCGTGATCTGATCGAGGCACCGCTGGTTGAACGCGGCGATGGCAGACCCGGACGATTCCGCAACAGCTGGGAAACCCACGCCGACCACCCCCGCGCTCACGAGAACCGAGAGCCGCATCAGGGCATCCTCCAGATCCAGCGAGGCCTGCTCCATCAGCCAGCCCAGGCTCTGGGGACCATTGGTGAGGACGTCCTTCAAGGTCCGAACGAAATCCGGATCAACCCCCAGCCGTCCCAGACTTGTATCGAAGGCGTCCCGCTCGTCTTCTGATCCTGCGCTGGCATACAGCTGCAGGTCCGCAAGGGCCTGGCGACGCCATGGCGACGATGGCGGACAGGCTCCCCGGGCGAAGAGATCCCGCCGGAACGTCTGGTTGATCGCCAGATCCAGCAACACCTCGCGCATCGGATCATCAGTCGCCTCCATGACAAGGGCACGGCGATCCGGATCCAACATCTCCGGGAACATCTCCGGCAAGGAGGCTGAGCCGATGCAGGTGAGGCCGTGGGCCACGCAGAGCCGGTGCATCGGACCCACATAAAGCGGTTGGTGGGCCGCCTGGTATTCACCCACCAGATAGGACTCCGGCATCGGCAGAAGTTTCTCAATCTGTGAGCGAAGCTCTGGCAACTCCTTGCCGAGGGGCCAGTCGCTGTCTTCCGTGCCCGACAGTCGCAGAAGGGTCTGTGCCGCCTTGCGAATGCCGGCCAGGGACGTGCTGCCTCCGGCACGAGCGGCCTCCTCGACACTCAGCATCTGCAGGGTGCTGCGCGACAACCAGCCCGGATAGGTGTTGTAGGAGCAGTAGAAGATCCCTCCCGGGCGCAGCCGTGCGCTCGCCACGGCGATCAGAGCCCTCCGCACTTCCGCCCCCACCCAGCTCGCCACTCCGTGAGCGACGACGAAGTCGTAGGCCTCCGGCCACCCCCGGCAGGGGCCGCTGCCGGGCAGCCCCTCCGCGAAGGTCGTCAAGTCCGCCAGAGCGAAATGAACATTGCTCAGGCCCAGCGCCTCAGCCCTGGCTGTGGCGCCGGCGATGTGGGTCGGGTTCAGGTCCACGCCGTAGAAGCTGGCCTCGGGGTGGGCGGCGGCGTTGAACAGCAGGTTGAGCCCGTGGCCGCAACCGAGATCGAGATAGGTGAACCCCTTGCTGAGCAGGGCCGGATCCAGACGGTGGCGTCCGCCCATGAGAGTGGCCAGCACGAGCCAGGACACGGTCAGCTCCCGATGCAGGAAGGCCCCGTAGGTCTTCTCGGTTGGATAAGCAGGCGTGGAATCCATCCCGGCGGCGCAGGCGCTGTGCGCGCAGGATGCCTCAGGAACGGGGCCCTGCCACCCGGCGCAGGGTTCGTCGGCCCCACGTAGACGGCGCCTAAGCTCGTTCCAGTGCGTAACCGAGCCATGACCACCGACACCGCCAGCCCCGAAACCGCCAACGCCGGGACCGTGGCGCCCGCCGTGGACAGCGACCCCCGCGCCCTGACGATCGAGAACGTGGAGCGGGTCCTCGACGAGCTGCGCCCCTATCTGATGGCCGATGGCGGCAACGTGGAGATCGTCGAGATCGACGGGCCGGTGGTGAAGGTGCGCCTGCAGGGCGCCTGCGGGTCCTGCCCCAGCAGCACCATGACCCTGAAGATGGGCATCGAGCGCAAGCTGCGTGAGGCGATCCCCGAAGTGAGCGAAGTGGTGCAGGTGCTCTGAACCCTGCCGGAAGGAACCCGGAGACGCCCCCCATCCGGGGGGCTTTTTTCATGGCCGATGATCAGCGGGCTCTTCCGGTCCCCCCAGCCGACGGCAGCCCGCTTCTCAAGGGCCCGGGGTTTCCCGGTCGTACGTTGAAGGGGCAGCAGAAGTGCTGCAGCGAAGAAGGTTCCGTTCCGTGATGGAGGAGGCCTGGAGCGATGACGAGCCGGCTGCTGATGCTGACGCTGGCGAGGTCGCGCAGGCGCCGCGATGGCAGCGGGTTCATGGTGGCCTGCTTTCTGATCGTGATGGCCGTGCTCCTGGGCGGGCTGGCCATGGCCAAGCGGTCCAGCATGGCGGAGCTGGCCTCCGCCTACCAGAGCCAGGCCCGCGATGCCCGGGCCGCGGCCGACATCGGCATGGCGGCCGTGGTGAGTGAGCTGAACCGCCACCGCAACCGCCAGCTGCTGGTCAACGCCTGCCTGCTCGAGACGTCCACGCCCGCCGCCATCGCCGTCAACAACGCCGTCAAGGTGCCGGATGGCCGGGCCTTCGCCAACGTGGGCGCCACCTTCCCCACCGCCGGCGCCCTCCCCACCGCCCAGACGATCAACGTCGGCGACGGCTCCCAGCAGCGCTGGCGGCTGGTGGATGTGGACTGCTCCGCCGCCACCGCCGCCAGCGTGCGCCAGGGCACCCTGGCCAACCCCATGACGGGGGTCGCCGCCGTGCTCCCCACCGCCGGCGAGCTCACCCTCACCGTGCGCGGCTTCGCCCTGCGCGGCGGCTCCGTCGTGGCCGCCAGCACCCTGCAGCAGACCCTGGAGGTGGTGCCCAAATGCCTCGACCGCAGCCTGCGCGGCCTGGGCAACAGCTTCGGCAACGACATCCGCCGCTGCAGCCTGGCCCCGGGCTTCGGTTTCGTGGCCGGCGCCGCCGACGACAACACCGGCGATCTGGTGATCTCCGGCGGCGCCTACAACCTCAACGTCGATCCGGTCACCTGCATCGCCTCCTTTGCCGGGGGCTGCGTCGACGGCCTGGCCCACACCAGCGTCAACGTGGTGGACGTCAACCTGCCGCCACCGCTGCCCACCGCCAACGCCACCTGCCGCAGCACCTCGCCACCGGCCAGCTGCAACGTGACCGTGAGCAGCGACCTGACCCTGGAGAGCCGCACCTTCCCCACCAGCTGGCCCGCCCCCTGGAACACGCTCTGCACCCGTGAGGATGCCAACGGCGGCGCCTCACCGCCGGGCACGTTCGAGACCATCTCCTGCAGCCTCAATCGCCTCAGCACCGGCAACAACGTCGAACTGTTCTTCGACACCAGCGGCAGCACCGCTGCCAGCACGATCCCGGTGCGGCTGCACTTCCCCAACGCCTCCACCAGTGGGCAGAAGAGTGTCACCCGGGGGAACGGCTCCTCCGGCATCTTCCAGTGCGACTCGGACGCCGGGGCCATCACCTGCTCCACCAGCACCCAGGGAGCCCCCCGCGCCGCCGACCTGGCCCTGTTCGGCTGCCGCCCCGGCGCGCCCGCCCCCTGCGGGGCCCAGTTCCTCGACCTGGGCAACGGCACCGGCGCCTCCCAGAGCATGTTCCTGTACTTCCCCCTCGGCAGCATCGAGATGGGCGGCACCCCGGACTTCAAGGGGGTGATCTGGACCAACGACTTCCGGGCCAACGGCAACATCACCGTCACGATCTCGCCGAGCGATCTGGAGAGCGTCTGCGGGCTGATGAAGTTCTGCGGCGGCGACGACGCCCTCTATGAATCCTTTGCGATCGATTACGTCACCAGGGCCGTCAGACGTCTCACCTACTCCTGAGCCACCGTGAAACCCTTCCATCCCACCGCCCTCCACCCGCCCCGCCGCAACCACGGCGCCAGCGGCTTCTCCCTGGTGGAACTGATGGTGTCGTCGGTGCTGCTGGTGCTGGCCCTCACCGGCACCTCGGTGCTGTTCGTGGAGTCCAACCGTTCCTCGGCGGCGGCGGAGACCCGCTACCGCCAGCAGGCCCTGGTGGACACCGATCTGGCCCGGGTCCGGCGGCTCAACGATCGCTACACCTGCAGCACCGGCACCTGCACCAGCCTGGGCAGTGTGGAGCTCTCCAAGAACGATTTCTTCCCGCCGCCCACCTCCACGGCCGCCAACGGCAACAGCAGCGCCGGCCAGCTCTTCGAGGCCCTGTGCAACTCCACCAGCCTGATCACCCAGCTGGTGGCTGACATCGGCGCCACCCCCTCGTCCCTCACGGCGGCCGGCATCACCTACAGCATCGACAGCGCCAACCAGGGCCAGCAGACCGTCACGGAATTCGGCACCAACGTGGTGCGCAACCTTCACCGCTACACGATCACCTACACGAACAGCAGCAGCGGCGAACTGCTGCGCCGGGTCACGCTCGTGCCCACCACCGTCGCCTGGTGCCCCTGATGAAAAATCACCCCTCCCACGCCGGCTTCACCATGATCGAGCTCGTTGTGGTGGTGGTGATCGTGGGGATCCTCGCCGCTGTCGGGCTCACCGCCTCCGGCAATGAATGGCGGCGCGAGCGGGTCAATGCGGTGGCCACCGAACTGGCGGGCTGGCTGGAGGGGGTGCGGCGCACCTCCCTGAAGGGCAATGCCTGCCAGGTGACCATCAGCGGCGGCAACCTCACCGGCGGCGCCACCCTCGCCAGCGCCTCGGAGCTGATCGCCGGCACCGCCATCGCCAACCCGACCATCGCCAACAACTGCCTCACCGGCCAGCCGATGCAGATCAGCGAAACCCTCGGCTCCTCCACCTACACGATCGCCCCGGGCGGCGCCACCAGCTTCAAGTTCACCCCCCGCGGCACGGTCAATGCCGCGGCGGCCAACGCCCAGCTCAACGCCCCGGTGGTGATCCAGATCTCCCTGGCGGGCAGCGACGGGCCGATGCGCTGCGTGCGCATCTCCGAAGGCCTCGGCCTGATCAGTGTGGGCGCCAGCAACTCCTGCGGCGGGGACTGCCTGGAGAGCAGCTACGGAGGCACCCTCTGACGCCATGAACCACCCCAGCTCCCACCTTCAACGCCAGCGGCGCCCCCGGCAGCGGGGCTTCACCATGGTCGAACTGCTGATCACCTCCGTGATCATGGGCGTGATCTTCGCCACCGGCAGCAACGTGATGGTGAGCCAGATCCGGGTGTCCGCCCAGCAGGAATCGTTGCGGCGGCTGCAGGACCACTGGGGCCGCATCAACCACCTGCTCGACAGCGAGATCACCGAATCGGCCTCCGCCGCGGCCGTCCCCGGCACGTCCCTTACCCTCACCCTCGCGGGTGGGCAGACGATCACCTACGCCTATGACGGCGGCACCCGGACCCTGACCCGGACGGGCCCGCCCATCAACGACAACGGCACCCTCAACCTCACGGGCGGCACGGCCAACGTGTCCTCCGTGCTGCTCACCAACGTCGACGCCTTCACGCCCACCCTCACCAACAGCCGCGAACCGGCCTACACCCTGGCCCTCAGCGACCGGCTGGGGGCGTCGTTCACCGGGTTGTCGAGCTCCACGCGCTCGCGCACCTCCAGTTACCCCTGACTGCCGCCCCCATGCGTCCCCGCCCCCCGGCCCCGCGGCCGGTGCTGCTGCTGATCCTGCTGCTGCCCCTGCTGCTGCTGCCGGGTTGCGGGCGGCCCGCGCGGGAGGTGAGCGAGCGCCAGCGGGCCGCCTGCCGCGGTGAGGCCGAGAGCGCCGCCACCCCCGAGGAGGCGCTGCGGCGCAACGCCGACTGCCTC
>NZ_JAGQBM010000040.1:0-27416 GCF_024345635.1 Cyanobium sp. Lug-B | reverse complement strand
CAGCTCCTCCGGCGGCCGCCCCTGCCACTGGCGGGTGAAGAAGCCGTGCTCGAACGCCGCCAGCAGGTCGCACTGGAGGTAGTGGCCGCCATAGGTACCCACCCAGGTCCAGCCGGGAAGGTCGTTGAAGCCGGCGTCGGGCCGATCGAAGGGGGGCTCGAGCGCCTCAGCCATCCGCCTCAGCCATCGGGCAGGTCGCGCAGCAGCCAGAACCCCTCGAGGCTGGGGGCCTCCTCGCTGGCCTGGATGGCGATGAACTGCAGGCCTCCGGCCCGCTCCCTGGCCTCCGCCAGGGCCTGCTGGGCCAGCCGCGCCTCCTCCTCCGGCAGTCGGGCCAGGATCCAGCGATCCTCGAGACCGGCCTCCAGCACCAGCTGGCCAGAACTGACCTCCAGCCGGGTCGGCTCCAGGCCGGACAGCCAGCCGGCGATGGCCAGGGCCCGCCGGCGGCTGAACAGCCGGATCCCGGGCACCGGGGTGGCGGGATCCACCTCGGAGGGCAGGGCCACCAGGCCGGGGAAGGCGATCTCCCAGCCGCCGGCCTCGGCCAGGGTGGCGGCCGGCAGGGTGGCCCAGCTCCAGCTGTCGCCCCGGGCCGCCTCCGGCAGGGGCAGGGCCACGGCGGGAATCGGCTGCGGTGGCGGGGCGAGGGGGCCGGCCATGTAGCCCGGCTCCTGGGGGTAGACGCTGGCCTGCCGCTCCCGCAGCCACTCCACCAGGCCGTAGCAGCGCCGGCTGGGCACCAGCTCCAGGCCGAGGCCTTCGGCCGCCCGCTGCACCATGGCCCGCATCGAGCCGCGCCAGCAGCGCAGCCGCCGCGGCGGTCCGTAGCCCTGCTCGGCGGCCGCCGCCAGGGCGGCTTCGATCGCCCCGCGCAGCCACTGGGAATTGACGCTGGCGGCCGGGCAGTCCATCGACCAGCGGAAGGGGTCCGGCGCCGGCTGCAGGCCCTGCGTCGAGCAGATCAGCAGCTCCCAGCGCTTCTTGCCATCGGCCTCCAGGATCGGCCTGGAGTAGTAATCGAGCTCCCAGTCGGGGCCGGGGGCCTGCACCGCTACCGCTGCGCTCATCCTGCGTCCTGTTCCTGCTGGCGCAGCAGCGAGCGGGCCCGGTGGGCCCGGTCCTCGGCCTCGGCCATCACGGTGTCCTTGGCGATCAGCAGCTCGCCGGGGGGACCTTCGAGCAGGGCGGTGTTGAGGGCGATGCGGCCCCGGGCGGGGTCGACGGCGGTGATCAGGGCCTTGAGGTGTTCACCCTGCTGGAACGCCTCGCGCAGATCCCGCAGGGCCCCGCCGGTGATCGAGGACTGGTGCAGCAGGCCGCTGACGCCGCCCAGGTCGACGAAGAAGCCATAGGGCTTGATCGACACCACCTGGCCTTCCACCAGCTGCCCCACCACCAGGGTGGCGAAACGGGCGGCGGTGGCGGCGCGCTTCTCGGAAAGCACCAGCTTGCGGGTCTCGGCGTTGACCTCCAGAAACGCAACGCCCAGGGTCTGGCCGACCAGGGCTTCGTGGTTCTCGCCCTCGTTGAGCTGGGAGCGGGGGATGAAGCCGCGCAGGCCCTCCAGGTCACAGGTGACGCCGCCACGGTTGAAGCCGTTGACCCTCACCTGCACCACCTTGCCCTCCTTCTCCAGCTGGCGCACCTTCTCCCAACTCTGGCGCAGGGCCAGGGCACGGGCGCTGATGGTCACCATGCCGTCGGCGTTCTGCTCCCGGGTGACGAGCACCTCGATCGGCAGGCCCTTCGGGAAGCGCTCCTTGAGGTTGGTGATCACCCCCAGGCCGCACTCGCTCTTGGGCATGAAGCCGGGAGCCTTGCCGCCGATGTCCACATAGACACCGTCGCTCTCCATGCCGATCACCACCCCCTGGACCACTTCACCGGTGGTGCCGACCGGGGCGTTCTCGTCGAGGGCGGCGAGGAAGGCCTCCTCGTCGAAGTCGAAATCGTCGACGGTGCGGGCCTGGCGGGGGGATTCGCCGGGGGTTGCCTCGGCGGCGGCCGGACCCCGGCCCGCCGAGCGCGCCGAACCGCCGCGCCGATCGGGGGCCGGCCCGAGCAGATCGGCCATGGTCAGGCCCTCGAGGCCCTGCAGACCAAAGCGGTCGTCGTCCTCGGCGGCAGGCGCGGGGGGCCGCACCGGCACGGCCACAGGACCGGTGGCCGCCGACGGGGCGCCGGACGGACCGGGGGCGGTCGGGGCGAGGGGGGGCTCAGGCGCCGCCTCGTCCTCCTTCTTGATCATC
Organism: Cyanobium sp. Lug-B; assembly: GCF_024345635.1. Taxonomy (NCBI): domain Bacteria; kingdom Bacillati; phylum Cyanobacteriota; class Cyanophyceae; order Synechococcales; family Prochlorococcaceae; genus Cyanobium; species Cyanobium sp. Lug-B. Next base: position 25,164 of record NZ_JAGQBM010000040.1, on the reverse strand, counting down.
AACACCTGGGGCGGCTTGCGCAGCGGCGCCGGGGCCGACCCGGAAGGCCTCGCCGGCGGCGTGGGGCGCTGGGCGGGGTTCCGGGGCTGACGCGGCGCGGGGTTGCCGGTTCCTGCCATGGAGGTCCTCAGCGAAGCACGGGGTCCCACACTGTACGAATCACCCTTCAGAGGCCGGTCCTCCCCCCGCCGATGCCCCCCAGCCCGGAGCGACGCCTCGCCAGCCTCAGCTGGACGACGGTGCGTGAGCAGGCGGCCCGTCCGGGCAGCACGCTGCTCTGGCCCCTGGGTGCCGTCGAGCAGCACGGTCCGCTGCTGCCCCTGGGCACCGATGCCCTGTTCGCCGAACGGGTGGCCGCAGCGGTGCTCGACCGGCTCGCCCCCGAGCTGCCGATCTGGCGCCTGCCGCTGCAGAGCCTGGGCTTCTCGCCGGAGCACCTGGGCTTCCCGGGAACCCTCAGCCTGCCGGCCGGGCTGCTGATCGACTTGGTCCGTGCCGTCGGCCGGGGGGTGGCGGCGGCGGGCTTCCAGCGGCTGGTGCTCTTCAATGCCCATGGCGGCCAGATCGGCCTGCTGGAGGCGGCGGCCCGGGAGTTGCGGGTGCTGGAACCCGCCCTGGCGGTGCTGCCCTGCTTCCTGTGGCGCGGTGTCGATGGGCTCGCGCCGCTGATTCCCGAGCCGGAACGCAGCGACGGCCTCCACGCCGGCCTGGCCGAGACCAGCCTGATGCTCTTTCTCGAACCGGGCATCGCCGGTTCTCTCCCCGCCGCCGACGGGCCCGGCGAAGGCCAGGCCCCACCCACCGGCTGGAGCCTGGAAGGGGCCTGCCCCAGCGCCTGGCGGACGGACGAGATCAGTGCCAGCGGCGTGATCGGTGATCCCTCCGGCGCCAGCGAGGAGCTGGGACGCCAGCTGTTCGACTGCCTGGTGGAGAACTGGGAGCGGCGGCTGGAGGCCCTGCTGCACAGCGACTGGCCGCCGACCTCCGGCGCAGCGTGACTAAAGTCGTGGGATTGCTTATCCCCGTGGTTCCCATGCCCACCCTCGCAACCACCACGTCCGTCGATTCCTCCCTGGATCCGGCGGGCCCGATCGAGGGGAGCGACCTGCCCGACTTCAGCACCGTCGCCTACAAGGACGCCTACAGCCGCATCAACGCGATCGTCATCGAAGGTGAGCAGGAAGCCCACGACAACTACATGTCCCTCGGCACCCTGCTGCCCGACCAGGCCGAGGAACTGGCCCGGCTGGCCCGCATGGAGCTCAAGCACATGAAGGGCTTCACCGCCTGCGGCAACAATCTGGGCGTCACCGCCGACATGCCCTTCGCCCAGGAATTCTTCTCCCCCCTGCGCAACAACTTCCAGGCGGCCCTCCAGGAGGGCAAGGTGGTCACCTGCCTGCTGATCCAGGCCCTGCTGATCGAAGCCTTCGCCATCTCGGCCTACCACATCTATATTCCCGTCGCCGATCCGTTCGCCCGCAAGATCACCGAAGGGGTCGTCAAGGACGAGTACACCCACCTCAATTACGGCCAGGAGTGGCTTAAGGCCCATCTGGAGGAGTCCCGCGCCGAGCTGGAGCAGGCCAACCGCGACAACCTCCCCCACGTGCGCCGGATGCTCGACCGCGTGGCCGCCGATGCCGCCGTCCTCCACATGGAGAAGGAGGATCTGATCGAGGATTTCCTGATCGCCTACCAGGACGCCCTCACCGACATCGGCTTCACCCCCAGGGAGATCGCCCGGATGGCCGCCGCGGCCCTGGTGGGCTGAGCCGCCCCCCTTCCCCACCCCTGGGGAGGATGTAGCGTCGGCGACATCCGGCCCCGCCCCTGCCGCCGCTTTCTCCTTCCTGCATGTTCGGCCTGATCGGTCATTCCACCAGCTTCGAGTCGGCCCGCAACCTGGCGCGGAGCCTCGGTTTCGAGGAGTACGCCGAGGGGGATCTGGACATGTGGTGCAGCGCTCCGCCCCAGCTGGTGGAGCGGATCAGTGTCACCAGCCCCACGGGCAGGCGCATCGAAGGGGCCTACATCGATTCGGTGTTCGTGCCCGAGATGCTGGGCCGTTTCAAGACGGCCAAGCGCAAGGTGCTCAACGCCATGGAGCTGGCCCAGAAGACCGGCATCGACATCACCGCCCTGGGGGGCTTCACCTCGATCATCTTCGAGGACTTCAAGCTGCTGCGGGAGCAGCAGGTGCGGGCCACCACCCTCGACTGGACACGGTTCACCACCGGCAACACCCACACCGCCTGGGTCCTGTGCCGGCAGGTGGAGGAGAACGCCCCCAAGCTGGGCATCGACCTGCGGCGGGCGAAGGTGGCGGTGGTCGGTGCCACCGGTGACATCGGCAGCGCCGTCTGCCGCTGGCTCTCCCAGCGCACCGGCGTGCAGGAGCTGCTGCTGGTGGCCCGCCGGCCCCAGCCGCTGGCGGATCTCCAGCAGGAGCTCGGCGGTGGCCGCATCCTGCCCCTCGAGGAGGCCCTGGCCGAGGCCGACGTGGTGGTCTGGGTCGCCAGCCTGGCCCAGGCCAGCAGCATCGACCCCAGCCAGCTGCCCCGTCCCTGCCTGATGGTCGACGGCGGCTACCCCAAGAACCTGGACACCAGGGCCGCCGGCGACGGCATCCACGTGCTCAAGGGCGGCATCGTCGAATTCGGCTCCGACATCGGCTGGCAGATGATGGAGGCGGCCGAGATGGCCAGACCCCAGCGCCAGATGTTCGCCTGCTTCGCCGAAGCGATGCTGCTGGAGTTCGAAGGAATCCACACCAACTTCAGCTGGGGCCGCAACAACATCAGCCTCGAGAAGATGGACCTGATCGGCGCCGCCTCCCTGCGCCACGGTTTCCAGGCCCTGGGCCTGGAGGTCCCGGCCGCGATCCCCAGCCTCTCCATCACCTGATCCCCTCCGCCTGAGCGCCCATGGCCCGCCGCGTCCTGCTGGATTTCGAGAAACCGCTGGTGGAGCTCGAAGAGCAGATCGAGCAGATCCGCCAGCTGGCCCGTGATTCCGAGGTGGACGTGAGCCAGCAGCTGCTGCAGCTGGAAACCCTCGCCACCCGGCGGCGGGAGGAGATCTTCAGCTCCCTCTCGCCGGCCCAGAAGATCCAGGTGGCCCGCCATCCCCAGCGGCCCAGCACCCTCGATTACATCCAGGTCATCACCGACGAGTGGATCGAGCTGCACGGCGATCGCCGCGGCAACGACGACCGCGCCCTGGTGGGTGGTGTCGGGCGCATCGGCGACCAGCCCGTGGTGCTGCTCGGCCACCAGAAGGGCCGCGACATGAAGGAGAACGTGGCCCGCAACTTCGGCATGGCCTCCCCGGGCGGCTACCGCAAGGCGCTGCGGCTGATGGAGCATGCCGATCGCTTCCGCCTGCCAATCCTCAGCTTCATCGACACCCCCGGGGCCTACGCCGGCGTCAAGGCCGAGGAGGAGGGCCAGGGGGAGGCGATCGCCGTCAACCTGCGCGAGATGTTCCGGCTGCGGGTGCCGATCATCGCCGTGGTGATCGGCGAAGGGGGCTCCGGCGGTGCCCTCGGCATCGGTGTGGCCGACCGGCTGCTGATGTTCGAGCACAGCGTCTACACCGTGGCCAGCCCCGAGGCCTGCGCCTCGATCCTCTGGCGCGATGCGGCGAAGGCCCCCGCCGCCGCCGAGGCCCTGCGCATCACCGGCGCCGATCTGCTGCAGCTCGGGCTGGTGGACGCCCTGCTGAAGGAACCCTCCGGGGGCAACCACTGGGCGCCGATCCAGGCCGCCGACACCCTGCGCCGGGCGCTGCTCAGCCACCTGGCCGAGCTGCAGACCTGCAGCACAGCCGACCTGCTGGAGGCCCGCTACGCCAAGTACCGGCGCATGGGCCAGGTCCTGGAGGGGGTGGCGCCGGATCCTGCCCACGCACCGTAGGGTTTGCCTCCCCGCCTCACCGCCCTTTGCCCGTCGCCCTGATCACCGGTGCCTCCCGCGGCATCGGCGCCGCCAGCGCCCGTCGTTTCGCCGCCGAGGGCTACGACCTGCTGTTGGTGGCCCGCAGCCTGGCCGACCTCGATGCGCTCGCCACCGAGCTGCGGGCGCTGGGCCGCCGGGTCGAGACCCTGGACCTCGACCTGAGCCGGGCTGAGGCCATCGGCCCCGCCCTGGCCGAACTGCTCGGGCGCGGGCTGGTTCCTTCGGTGGTGATCAACAACGCCGGTGCCGCCTGGACCGGCCCCCTGGCCGACATGCCGATCGAGCGCTGGCAATGGCTCCTGCAGCTCAACCTCACCAGCGTCTTCCAGGTCTGCCTGGCGGTGCTGCCGGCCCTGCGCCAGGCGGGGGGCGGACGGATCATCAACGTCAGCAGCCACGCCGCCCGCAACGCCTTTCCCGAGTGGGGGGCCTACTGCGTCAGCAAGGCGGCCCTGGCCTCCTTCAGCCGCTGCCTCGAGGCGGAGGAGCGCTCCGCCGGCATCGCCGTGAGCACCCTCACCCTGGGGGCGGTGAATACACCCCTCTGGGACAGTGAAACCGTCCACAGTTCCTTCGACCGACGTGCCATGCTTTCAGCCGAGCAGGTGGCCGAATCTCTGCTCTACCTTGCGCGGCAACCCCACAGCCAGACGGTTGAGGACCTCACCCTGATGCCGGCCGCCGGAGCCTTCTGAACCCCCTTATGACATCCACCCTCCCCACCGGCCTAAGCGCCCGTCAGGCCGCTCCCGTCACGACCCCCATTCCCGTCAGCCTGCGGATCCGCGAACGGCTGCAGAAGGAAGGCATCCCGTTTCTGGCCAACGACAACATCTCCGACCACCTGCGCGAGGGTGAGCTCGACCAGCTGGAGATCGAGGTGGCCGGCAAGGTGCGCGACCTGCTGCGCAGCCTAGTGATCGATATCGAGAACGACCACAACACCGAGGAGACGGCCGAGCGGGTGGCCAAGATGTACCTCCACGAGGTGTTCAAGGGCCGCTACCACGAGCAACCGAAGATCGCCAGCTTCCCCAACGTGAAGCAGCTCGATGAGATCTACACCGTGGGGCCCATCTCCATCCGCTCCGCCTGTTCCCACCACCTGGTGCCGATCCTAGGCAACTGCTGGATTGGCATCAAACCCGGCGAGCGGGTGATCGGCCTGTCGAAGTTCTCCCGCGTCGCCGACTGGGTCTTCTCCCGGCCCCACATCCAGGAGGAAGCCGTGATCATCCTGGCCAACGAGATCGAGCGGCTCTGCCAGCCCCTCGGCCTGGCGATCCTGGTCAAGGCCCAGCACTACTGCATGAAATGGCGCGGGGTGAAGGAGCCCCAGACCAGCATGGTGAACTCGGTCGTGCGCGGTGATTTCCGCCACGACCCGAGCCTCAAGCAGGAGTTCTTCGAGCTCGTGCGTCAGCAGGAGGCCCTGCTCAGCACCTGAACCCGCTCAGTTGGCAGGGCGCGGCTGGACCGGGCCCACCACCTGGGAGACGCTGCGCTGACTGCCGCCCGGGGTGGGCACCGCCACCACCACCATCACCTGGGAGGCCACATCGGCGGGGGTGAGGGCGTAGGTGGGGCCGCTGGCCCCCTCGATCAGCTGCCACTGGACCTGTCCGGGGGCCAGCCGGTACCAGTGGAAGGCCGCTGGCGGCAGGGCAGCCAGCCCTTCAGCGGCTGCCGTGGCCTGCAGCAGGGTCCCCTGCATGGCCTCCCCCTGGAGCAGCAGCTGACCGAGCCCGGCGATGCGCTGCTCCACCGCTCCCTCAAGCCGCTGGTCGCCGGCGATCTGCTGGCGCAGCAGCTGGATCTGCTGCTGGGGATCGGCCGTCACCCCGGGGACGCACTGGAGCGTGCCGTCCACCAGCTGGCAACCCACCAGATCCTGGGCCCGGAGACCGGGAGCCCCCGGCAGTGCCGCCAGGACCAGGGCCAGGGGAAGGATGACACGGGCTCGGGATGAATGACGGAGGAAGGCCAAGGGGGCTCTGGGATGGGCTGCACCGATCCTGCACCCGGCGGGGCCAAACGCCAATCAGGCGGGGGTGGATCCACGCACCTCCGCCACCAGGGCCGCGACCCGCGCCAGATCCTTGACGCCGGGGCTCTCCTCCAGGGCGCTGGAAGCATCGAGGCCATCGGGCTGCAACCGCGCCAGCAGCTCGGCCACCGTCCCGGGGCCCACACCACCGGCCAGCCACCAGGGGAGAGGCGGGCGGAAGTCCTCCAGCCATTCGATCGGGATCCGGTGCCCCGTCCCCCCCAGCTGGCCGGGGCACCAGGCATCGAGCAGCAGGGCCTCCACCACGCCGGCATAGGCGGCCGCCCGCTCCAGGTCCGCGGGGGTGCGCACCCGCAGGGCCTTCCAGAGGCGCACCCCCAGCCTGCCGCCCAGCTCACGGCAGCGCTCGACGCTCTCCTCGCCATGGAGCTGCAGCACCGCATGGCCCCGCCCCGCCGCCAGTTCCTCCAGCTGGTCGTCGCTGGGATCGGCCACCACCAGCACGCCGAAGCAGGCTGGGTGGCCGGCGGCCATGGAGGGGCGGCCGGTAGCCACGGGGGGGTGGCCGGCGGCCATGGCGGCGAACAATCCGGGCCGCTGCGGCGGTGGCACGTAGCGGGGCGAGCCGGGAACGGCGATGACTCCGATGGCATCAGCCCCCAGGGCCGCGATGGCGGTGGCCTGGGCCGGCTCCCGGAGCCCGCAGATCTTGAGCAGCGGAGTGGCGACCGGAATCGGGGCGGCTGGCCTGTCTTTCTAGGATGGGAGCAACAATTCCGGCCACGGCCGGATCTCCGAGCGGACGGTGCCCGTGGGTGAAGGCTGGCAACTGCTGACGATCCGCGGCATCCCCCTGCGCATCCACCCGAGCTGGTTCGTCATCCTGCTGCTGGCCACCCTGGCCTTCCAGCAGCAGTACGCCCTCAGCCTGGGCAGCCAGCTCGCCCCGGCGGCCCTCTGGGCCGTGGCCCTGGTCACCGCCCTGGCCCTGTTCGTCTCCGTGCTGCTGCACGAGCTGGGCCATTCCCTGGTGGCCCTGCGCCAGGGGGTCAAGGTCAAGAGCATCACCCTGTTCCTGCTGGGTGGCGTCGCCAGTGTGGAGCGGGAATGCTCCACCGCCCGTGGCGCCCTGATGGTGGCGGCGGCGGGACCGGCGGTGAGCCTGGTGCTGGGGTTCGGCCTGCTGGCCTCCACCCATGCCGCCAGCCACGTGGCCCCGGTGCTGGGTCAGATGGTGGAACGGCTCGCGGCCCTCAACCTGATCCTGGGCCTGTTCAACCTGCTGCCCGGCCTGCCCCTGGATGGGGGGCTGATCGTCAAGGCCCTGGTCTGGCAGTTCTCCGGCAGCCAGCGTCGGGGCGTGGAGGTGGCCAATGCCTGCGGCCGGTTCCTGTCCCTGTTCGCCGTCGGCATGGGCACCGTGCTGCTGCTGCGGGGCGGCGGCATCGGCGGCGCCTGGCTGATCCTGCTCGGCTGGTTCGGCCTCGGGGCGGCCCGCAACCAGACGCAGATGCTGGTCGTCCAGCAGGCCCTCAAGGATCTGAAGGTCCGGGATGTGGCCCAGCGCCGCTTCCGGGTGCTGGAGGCCGACACCACCCTGCGGGAGCTGAGCCGGATGCGCCTGGGCACCGCGGCGCCGCCCATCGCCGACGCCGGCGACGGCGCCCCCCCCGCCGAGCGGGAGTCCGGCGGCCCGCCGGAGTGGCTGCTGGTCTGCGACCGGGGTCGCTGGCAGGGCGTCATCGATGACGGGCCCCTCCAGTCCCTGCCGGTCCAGTGCTGGGACCGGGAAACGGTGGGACACCACCTCCAGCCCCTCTCCAGCCTGCCCGCGATCCCCGAATCGGCCCCGCTCTGGCAGGCCGCCCTCCAGCTGGACGACGGCAACCACCAGCGGCTGCTGGTGCTCAGTCCGGCGGGGCTGCCCTGCGGCACCGTCGAGCGCCCCGAGCTGGGGGACGCCGTGCTCAAGAAGCTGGGACTGCGTCTCCCCGCCAACCTGCTCAGCGTCGCCCGCCGGGAGAACGGCTATCCCCTCGGCATGGCCCTCGGTCAGGTGGCCCGCGGGATGGTCAGCTCGGGAGAGGTCTCACCGCTGACGGATTCGGTCAGCCGATAGTGGCCGAGCCGCGGGGCGATCGCGGCCAGCTCCTGCGGCGCCAGGGGGGCCAGGGGCGGCACCGGTGACGACCCGCCTGCACCGCCTGGCTCGGGAACGGGGAGCCAGGGCAGCCAGCGGGCGGCCGAGCGGAGCAGATGCTCCTCCAGCGCGATCCCGGCCAGCGGCAGGGGATCGAGGTCCGGGGGATCGCCGCTGAACACCTCCCGCCACAGGGGAGGGCAGGGGGCGAGCTGGATCGAACCGTGCTGCAGCAAATGGCCGCCGCGCCAGAGCTGGGCGCTGCCCACCCGCTTGGCTCCATTGGCGTGGACCAGGTCGGCGACGGTGCTGGTGGCGAAGCAGCTGCTGCGCTGCAGGCTGGCCGCCTGGCGGCCGCCGTGCAGCGGCAGGCCCATGGCAGCGAAGGCCTCCACCAGCCAGGTGAGGGCCAGGCCATAGACCTCGGATCGGGTGCCCTGGGGCCGGGGCCACACCAGGGCATAGGTGAGATCGGCGCCATGGAGCACGGCCCGGCCGCCGCTGGGGCGACGCACCAGGTCGAGGCGCCCCTGGCGCTGCAGGTCCCACCAGTGGGGCTCCAGCCGCCGCTGGTGCCTGCCCAGGGAGAGGGTGGGCCGCGACCAGCGGTAGAGCCGGAAGGCCGGCGCCGGCGGGCCGTCCAGCAGCCAGGCGTCGATGGCCATCTGCCAGTCCCCGCCCAGGCTTGTCGTCCTGATCCAGCGCACCGGCGCCTCCGGCGGCAGGGACGGGGCGGCCGCCGCCGCGCCCTCGGTCCGGGGTTCGACGCTCAGGGCAACACGCTCCAGAAGCCGGGGTCGAGCTCGTAGCCGAGCACGGCGGCCATCTGGCCCAGGTTGGCGCGGCACTCGATCCCGCCGCTGGCGGCCCAGTGGTCGAGCAGGAACAGCCGCTGGGTGATCCAGAGCTCCAGGCTCTCGGGGGCGAAACGGATCCCCTCGGTGGGGCTGAAGCCATGGGGAAGCAGCATGGCCACATGGCGGGTGAGCTGGCCGCCGCTGCGCTCCAGCACCAGGGGCAGCCAGGGATGGAGTGCATCGGCCCGCAGGCTCCAGAGCCGCAGTTCCGGGATCTCCGAGAGTTCGCGCGGATCCTCCTCCTGCCGGGGCCAGTCGAAGGCGAGGGCCAGACCGCTGGCTGCGCTCAGCAGCGCCGCCGGCGCCAGCGACGCCAGGGGCGCCACGGGGGAGAGGTCGAGGCTGCGCACCTGATCGGCGGACACCTTCAGGGGCTCGGGCGGGGGCTCGGGACAGGGTGGGGGCGCCATCAAGAGCTGTGACAGGGCAAGGCCGGAGGCTGGACCGTAGCTCGCGATGGCCGAAGAATGGGTCAGTCAAACTCCATCCACCGTCAAGGACATGGTCACTCCGATCAATCAGGCCGAAGTGCTGATCGCCCTCATCGTGGCGGCCCATGCCGGTGTGCTGGCCGTCCGCCTCTGCTTCAGCCTCTACAAAGCCTGAAGCTGCTGCGCCGCTCCCTTGGCAAGGCCCGGGCAGGCTGCTACAAGCGGAGGGCTCGCAGCCTTCCCTCAGGTGCGCCAGACCCAGCCCCAGCCTTCCCGGCGTCAGCCCCCCGCTGCACGAAGCTCCACGGGCCGTCCACGGCGTTCCCGGTCCCTCCAGACGGCCGGGGATGGCGCTGGCGGTCCTTTTTCGCTGCGCCCGATTCCCAGCCTCCATGGCCAACCGGCGGTCGCCGGCTCCAGCCTTGAGCCCCTCCATGCCGGCGGCGAGCCCGGCGGCTGCGGCCGCGAAAGCCAGCTGCTGTCCCTGTCCGCCGAGCGCCAAGAGCTGGTCTGCAGCCTGATCGGCCTGGCCGTCAAGCTGGGGCTGGTCGCCCTCACCGGCGTGAGCCTGTTCCGCCTCGCCGGCGCCTACCAGCAGCGCATGGAGAGCCAGGGAGAGATCGCCGCCGTGCTTGAGCTCGAGAACGCCAAGCTGGTCAAGGCCCGGGAGCGCTTCGACGCCCTGTTCATGGTGGAGGGGGAGCAGCGCCTGATCCGGGAGCAGAGCCAGTGGATCGCCCCGAACCGTCTGCGGGTGATCTGGCAGTCGAACCGTCCGTTTCCAACTGTTGAATCCGCCGCGTCCGGATCCGGAAACCAGGGCACCCGTCCGTAGGTTGGGGCCCCCTTCGCCCGCGGATCAGCAACGCCATGGTGACCCCATCCGGTGACACCGCCCTCTCCCCCGCCGCGTCCCGGGGCACGGCTGCCGGCCCAGGCGTTCCCGGCACGGCCCTGATCACCGGCGCCTCCTCCGGTGTCGGCCTGTTCGCCGCCAAGGCCCTGGTGGACCGGGGCTGGCACGTGGTGATGGCCTGCCGGGACACCGACAAGGCCCGGCGGGCCCAGGCGGCCCTGGGCATGGCCGATGGCGCGGTGACCCACCTGAAGGTGGATCTGGCGGATCTCGACAGCGTGCGCGCCCTGGTCGACGCCTTCCATGCCACCGGGCGCCCCCTGGATGCCCTGGTCTGCAATGCGGCGGTCTACCTGCCGCGGCTGAAGCATCCGGAGCGCTCGCCCCAAGGCTACGAGATCTCGATGGCCACCAACCACTTCGGCCATTTCCTGCTGATCCACCTGCTGCTGGAGGACCTCAAGCGCTCCTCCCACCCGTCGCGGCGCCTGGTCATCCTGGGCACCGTCACCGCCAACTCCAAGGAGCTGGGGGGCAAGATCCCCATCCCGGCGCCCGCCGATCTCGGCGACCTCTCGGGCTTCGCCGCCGGCTTCAAGGCCCCGATCGCCATGGCCAGCGGCAAGAGCTTCAAGCCCGGCAAGGCCTACAAGGACAGCAAGCTCTGCAACATGATCACCACCCAGGAGCTGCACCGCCGGCTGCACGACAGCACCGGCATCGTGTTCACCTCCCTCTATCCGGGCTGTGTGGCCGACACCCCCCTGTTCCGCCACACCCCGCGGGCCTTCCAGACGATCTTCCCCTGGTTCCAGAAGAACATCACCGGCGGCTACGTGAGCCAGGCCCTGGCGGGCGAACGGGTGGCCCAGGTGACGGCGGATCCGGACTTCGCCGTCTCCGGGGTGCACTGGAGCTGGGGCAACCGGCAAACCAAGGGGGGCAAGCAGTTCAGCCAGGAGCTCTCGGAGAAGGCCAGCAACCCCGTCACCGCCCAGCGGATGTGGGACTACTCGATGCAGCTGGTGGGGCTGGCCTGAGGCCATCGCCGGGCCGGCGCCATTGCATCGGAATCTGCCGATTCAGGCGCACGGCCGGAAGAAGCCGCTAGGAGTCTTCCAGTACCACCCTCTGGAGCCGATGACCCGCACGCTGCGCTGGGGAGTGGGACTGCTGCTGGTCGTCAGCCTCTCCATCGGCGCCTTCCTGTTCCTGCCCTTCCGCCCCTGGCTGCCGGGCGGGACGGTGGCCGATGTGCCGCTGAGCCAGGTGGTGAACGGTTCCGCCTTCAACCGGCTGTTTCCCGAGCCGGAGGACGGCGACCAGCTGGTGTTCACCCAGGAGAAGCGGGGCTTCAGCGAGGCCCGGCTCAAGCATGACGGCCAGGTGAAGGCCCTGCTGGCCATCTCCGATGTCACCACCGCCCCGGAGGCCCGCCTCAAGTTCGAAGCCAGCCAGAGCAGCCTGCAGGGCTGGCCGCTGGTGGAGCAGGGTCCGCAGGCTACCGCCCTGCTGGTGGCCGACCGCTTCCAGGTCAAGGTGATCGGCCAGGGTGAGGGACTGGATCCGGAGCAGCGTCAGGACCTGCTCGGGCGGTTCAACCTCAGGGGCCTGGCGGCCCTGCAGGGGGCGGCATGAGCTCCGTTCTCGAGCGCCTCGAGCGACTGCCCCGCCGCAACCTCACCGTGCTGGCCATCAAGGGCCTCAGCACCCTGGTGCCCGGCGGCTGGCACAACATCACCAGCGCCGACGCCCTGATCGCCGATGTGCTGGGCAGCAACGATCCGGAGCTGATCCGCCAGGTGCGAGCCCGGGCCGACGTGCTGAGCCGGGCCCGCCACGAGGGCTACGGCCGTGCCCTGAGCCTGTATGACGCCGTCAACCGCTCCCAGAAGGCCGCCGGTGGCCTGCGGCTGCTGGCCAACATCGGCGGCGCCCTGCCGCTGGTGAAGCGGGTCGCCGATCTCACCCCCACGAGCGACAGCCTGCAGGCGGCGGATCTGAGCCTCAAGGTGGCCGCCGAGATGCTGGCCTTCACCCAGGTGAACGGCCTGCCCGGTGACAGCTTCGGCGACTTCGCCGCCGCCCTGGGCGACTACGCTAGCGAGGCCCGGGTGAGAATGGCCGCCCTGATCTGCTTCGATGCCCTGCTGCCCCTGGGCGACCAGGCGCTGCAGCGGCTGGATGGCCTGCTGGGAGGCCTCGACTGGCGGGACCTGCACCAGCTGCCCGCCTACGCCGGCATGGCCCGACTGCTGCCGGGGCGTGGGGATGGGGCCCATCTCACCTTCCTGCGTCGGAGCCTCGAACCGTGGCTGGGCTGGGCCGGCGGCTTCACCAGCCAGCTGGGTCTCACCGGGCAGAGGGCGGTACAGGCCCTGGAGGGAACCCTGGGCCCCTGGCAGGGGGGCTTCGAGCAGATGGCCACCTTCCTCGATGCCTTCACCGACACCTACCAGCACACGGGGGTGCAGGCGGTGGCCCGCCGGCTGGTGGAGCGGGCCGCCGCGGAGATCTGACGGGCCCGCCGGGGTCCGTCAGCGGGCGATCAGTCGAAGCCCAGCAGGTCGAAGATCTCCCGATCCTTGAGGGATTCGGCCTCCAGCGGCTCCACATCACTGAGCATCTTGCGGGCCAGATTGAGGTACTCCTCCTGAACGGCCTCCACTTCCGGAGTGGGCTCCATCTCGAAGATGGTGCATTTCTTCAGCCGTGACTTGCGGATGGCGTCAACGGTGCGGAAGTGGGCCATGGTGCGCAGGCCGGTGCGCTCGTTGAATTTGTCGATCTCGTCGGTCTGCTCGGAGCGGTTGGCGATCACCCCGCCGAGGCGCACCTTGTAGTTCTTGGCCTTGGCATTGATCGCCTGCATGATCCGATTCATGGCGAAGATCGAATCGAAATCGTTGGCGGTGACGATCAGGCAATAGTGGGCGTGCTGGAGGGGGGCCGCGAAGCCGCCACAGACCACATCACCGAGCACATCGAAGATCACCACATCGGTGTCTTCCAGCAGGTGGTGCTCCTTGAGCAGCTTGACCGTCTGCCCGGTGACGTAGCCGCCGCAGCCGGTGCCGGCCGGAGGGCCACCGGATTCGACGCACATCACGCCGTTGTAGCCCTCGAAGACGAAGTCCTCGGGCCGCAGCTCCTCGGTGTGGAAATCGACGGTCTCGAGGATGTCGATCACCGTCGGCACCATCTTCTTGGTGAGGGTGAAGGTGGAGTCGTGCTTCGGGTCACAACCGATCTGCAGCACCCGTTTGCCCAGCTTGGAGAAGGCGGCCGAGAGATTGGACGAGGTGGTGGATTTGCCGATACCGCCCTTGCCGTAGACGGCGATCACCAGGGCCCCCTCCTCGATGTTCATCGACGCGTCCTGATGCACCTGCAGACTGCCCTCGCCATCTTCGCGGGGGTTGGTGCTCGGGGGAGACGTGAGTGTGGTGGTCATAGGAAAAACAAGGGGAAACCGGACAACCGGCGGATCACGCGTCAGAAACAGCCTGCTCAGATCGGATCCCGGCTGTCAGGGGATCACGCAAACCGAAACATCACCAGAGAGGCCCTCAAGCGCAGTCGAGGGCCTTCAGCGGCTGAAGTGGGCCTTGGCGTCGTAGAGGGCTTCGGCATCGATCCTCTCCAGGCCCCGTTCGCGGGCGAAGGCTTCGGTGTTCTTGCGCACCTTGCCCCGCACGAAGAAGGGAATCTTGGCGAGTTCGGCCTCCCCATCGGCGGTCCAGAGGCTTTCGAGGGCCTCGCGGACGGCGGCACCGGCGGTGGTCGTGCCGGGTGCCGGGGCGGCTGCGGCGGCGGCGGCAGTCGGGGCCGGCACCGGGGTCGGAGCCGTGGGGACCTCGTGGTCGGCGCCCGTGGCCGCCGCCGGTGCGCCGTCGCCGAGGTGGCTGCGGTGGCCGTCGACGAACTCGAAGTCGTGGCGGAACATGCCGATCAGGTGCTCCTCCAGGCCCATCATCAGCGGGTGCACCCAGGAATCGAAGATCACGTTGGCCCCCTCCCAGCCCATCTGGGGGGAGTAGCGGGCCGGCACGTCCTGGACGTGCAGGGGGGCGCTGATCACGGCACAGGGCAGCCCCAGCCGCTTGGCGCTGTGGCGCTCCATCTGGGTGCCGAGCACCAGCTCCGCGGCCGCTTCGGCCATGGCCTTCTCCACCACCAGATAGTCGTCGGTGATCAGGGCCTCCAGGCCCAGCTCGGCGGCGGCGGCCCGCACCTCCCGGGCCTGCTCCCGGCTGTAGCTGCCCAGGCCCACCACCTGGAAGCCCAGCTCGCGGGAGGCGATCCGGGCGGCGGCGATGGCATGGGTGGCATCGGCGAAGATGAACACCCGCTTGCCGGTGAGGTAGGTGGAATCCACCGACCTGGAGTACCAGGGCAGCCGGGAGCGGCGCTCGGCCTCGCTCGGCTGACCCTCCACCTCCTCCAGCTCGGCCGGCAGCGGCAGATCAAGCACGCCGTGCAGTTCCCGCAGGAAGGCGGCAGTGGCGCCGATGCCGATCGGCACCGTGCGCACCACCGGGGTGCCGAAGCTGCGCTCCAGCCAGCTGCACACCGGGCCGGCCACCTCGGGGTAGAGGCAGACGTTGGCGTCGGCCGTGGGGATGCGCTCCAGGTCGGCGGGCCGGGCCCCCAGGGGGGCCACCACCGCCACATCGATGCCGTGCTGCGCCAGCAGCCGGGTGATCTCCAGCACGTCGTCGCGGCAGCGGAAACCCAGCAGGCTGGGGCCCAGCAGGTTGACCCGGGGCCGGCGGCCCCCGTCGCGCCAGCGGGACGGGGACGGCTTGGGGGTGCCGGGCGCCGGCAGCTGGCCCTTGAGCAGGGTGCGCACCAGCTGGTAGAAGGTCTCGGCGGCGCCCCAGTTCTCCTTCTTGGAGTAGGCCGGCAGCTCCAGGTTGACCATCGGCACCCCCAGGTTCATGCCGGCGGCCAGGGCGCCGGGCTGGTCCTGGATCAGCTCGGCGGTGCAGCTCTCGCCCACCAGCAGCGCCTCGGGCAGGAAGCGCTCGACGGCCTGGCGGATCGAGCGCTGCACCAGCTCGGCGGTGTCACCACCCAGATCCCTGGCCTGGAAGGTGGTGTAAGTGACGGGGGGCCGCAGGCCCCGCCGCTCGATCATCGTGAACAGCAGGTCGGCGTAGGTGTCGCCCTGGGGGGCGTGGAGCACGTAATGCACCCCTTCCATGGAGGTGGCGATGCGCATGGCGCCCACGTGGGGGGGGCCTTCGTAGGTCCAGAGGGTCAGTTCCATGGGGGTGTCAGGAGAGCTGCAGCACGGCCCGGCGCCGCAGCGGGCGGGCGAAGAGTTCGGCCAGTTCACCGGCCTGGTCGCAGCCGTGGATCGGGCTGAACACCAGCTCGATCGACCACTTGGTGGCGATACCCTCGGCCTCGAGGGGATTGGCCAGCCCCAGGCCGCAGAGCACCAGGTCGGGGCGGGCGGCCCGCACCCTCTCCAGCTGCAGGTCCACGTCCTGGCCCTCGCTGAGCTGGGTGGCGGGGGGCAGCAGGGCCAGGTCGGCGGCCATCAGCTGGCGGTCGAGGTAGGGGGTGCCCACCTCCACCAGCTCCATGCCGCATTCCCGGGACAGGAAGCGGGCCAGGGGGATCTCCATCTGGGAGTCCGGCAGCAGGAACAGCCGCTTGCCGGCGAGCACCTCCCGGTGGGGCTCCAGGGCGCGGCGCCCCCGCTCCACCAAGGGGTCGAGCACCGCCTTGAAGCGCTCGGCGGGCACGGCGAAGGCGTTGGCGGCGGCGGCCATCCAGTCGCGGCTGCCCTCCACGCCGAAGGGATAGGGGGCGCTCAGCAGCGTCGCGCCCCGGTGCTGCAGGGCCCGGGCGGTGGCACTCAGGAAGGGCTGGGCGAGCAGCACCCGCGTTCCCTTGCCCACGGGGGGCAGATCGGTGGAGCGCCGCGGCGGCAGGCTGCGCACCGTGGTGATGCCCAGCCGCTCGAAGATCAGCCGGAAGCGATCCTCCACCGCATCGGCCAGGGTGCCCACGATCAGCAGCTGCTCCTCATCGGAGGAGGGCAGCAGGGGCAGCATGGCCAGCAGGGCGTTGTCCTCCCCCTGGGTGAAGGTGGTCTCGATGCCGCTGCCGGAGTAATTCAGCACCCGCACCCGCCCCAGCAGCTGGGTGTTGAGGCGTTCGGCCGCCTTGGCCAGGTCGAGCTTGATCACCTCGCTGGGGCAGGAGCCCACCAGGAACAAGGTGCGGATCTCGGGCCGGCGCTCCAGCAGATCCTTCACCAGGCGGTCGAGTTCCTCGTTGGCATCCGCCAGACCCGCCAGGTCCCGCTCCCCCAGGATCGCCGTGCCGAAGCGGGGTTCGGCGAAGATCATCACACCGGCCGCCGACTGGATCAGGTGGGCGCAGGTGCGCGAGCCCACCACCAGGAAGAAGGCGTCGGGCATGCGGCGGTGCAGCCAGACGATGGAGGTGAGACCGCAGAACACCTCCCGCTGGCCGCTCTCCTTGAGGATGTCGCTGGGGAGGGTCCCGGGGATGGCGCCGGTGGGAGGCTGAACCGGTGGAGCGGATACACCCATGGAGGGGATCGCCAGGTATGGAGCCTCCATGGGTTAGCGGGGACGGCGGGGTCCGCGCCCGGGTGCGTTACATCTTTTCGGGATCGTGTGCGGATTCCCGCGCTCACAGGCGGCGGCGGAAACCCTCGCTGAAGCCGATGCTGCGCTCCTCCCGCTCGCCATCGGCGCTGCGGCTCAGTTTCCACACGTTGCGCCCCAGGCGGCGGGCCGTCAGTCCGCCCCGCTCCACCAGCGCGGACCCCGGCCGGGCCCCCATCAGCTGGCTCACCTCGGCGGTGCTGAGGGGAGCGCCGGTGCGGATGGCCAGGTCGGTGATCTCCAGCCGCTGGCGCAGGGCCGCCAGGTCGACCGGGTGATCCGCTTCGGGGGCATCCTTCCAGTCAGCGAAGCTGTCGCCGATGCCGCCGCCCATGCGCCGCATCAGGCCGAGGCCGATGAGGGCGAGGGCCTGCTCCGGCCGCACCCCCTCATCGAGGGCCCGGGTGATCCATTCGGACACCGTGTCCTGGTCGAGGGCATGGCGCAGGGGCTGGGTCTCGCTGGCCACCCCGGGGGCGGGGGAGCCGTGGGACGTGGCGTCAGGAGCGGCGTCAGCAGTGACGGAAGCGGTGCGCCGGGTGGCCATGGTCGCGCCTGGAAAGGTTGAACTGGAAGGTATCGGTTGCCTTCGGAGTCGCAAGGGTTCGGATGTAAGCGATCACTATGGAAACAAGCATCCCTCCGTGTCTCGGTCCGGGCGCGGCGCAGTGCTTCCCTTCCGTCCCCATGGACCGTTCGCTCCATCGGCCCTGCGACCAGGCCTCCACCCACCCGGCCGACACGGCGGCCCTCCGGGAGGATCCCGTCGAGATTGCCCCCGGTGTGTGGTGGGTGGGGGTGCGGCTGGCCCACGACCACTTCCAGTGCCACACCTATTTCATCGCCAATGGTTCGGACAGTGTTCTGATCGATCCGGGCTCGCCGCTCACGATCGACGGCACCCTGGCCAAGCTGCGCGCCATCACCGATCTGGACGCCATCCGCTGGCTCGTCTGTCACCATTCCGACCCCGACATCTGCGCCGCCCTGCCCCGGCTGGGCCAGGTGCTGGCGCGCCCTGATGTCCAGGTGGTCACCGAGTGGCGCGCCAATGCCCTGATCCGCCACTACGGCCATGGGTTTTCCACCTACCTGGTGGAGCAGCACGGCTGGTGTCTGCCCCTGGCGGGGGACCGGCGGCTGGAGTTCCAGCTGACGCCCTATCTCCACTTCCCCGGGGCGATGGTGTCCCATGACAGCGGGACCGGCACCCTGTTCTCCTCCGACCTGTTCGGCGGTTTCGTCCCCGACAGCAACGTGCTGGAGTCGGACGATGCCGCCTACATCATCGAGAACGCCCGGCCCTTCCACCAGCACTACATGCCCAGCCGTGAGCTGCTGAGTGCCGGCCTGGCCCGCATCCGCTCCCGCTGGAGCCGCATCGAGCGGATCGCCCCGCAGCACGGCCACATCGTCCCCGCCGCCATCGTCGACCAGGTGTTCCATGCCCTGGGTGCCATGGAGTGCGGCGTCTACTGCCTCGCCGACGCCGACCTCGACCTCAAGCGCCTGCTGCGCATCGCCGAGGCCCGGCGCCGTCTGCAGGAGGCCCTGATCCACCAGAGCTCTCCCCTGGGGATGGTGCGCGCCATCGGCCACATCCTTGACGCCACCGGCCAGACCAACGCCTGCGAACTGGCCGTGCGGATGCCCGGCGACGGCTGGACCACCTGGTCGACGCAGGCCGACCACCCCGAACGGCGGGAGCCGACACCCGGCTGGCACCACATCTGCCTGACCGGCGAGCCCGCCATGGTGCTGGCGATCCGGGATGGGGCCGCGGCCACACCATTCGACCCCGACATGGAGCGGATGGTGCGGGACTTCGCCGAGTCGATGCGCCCCTGGGTGGAGCATCTCCTGGAGGATCAGCGCCATGCCCATGAGGTGGCGGCCCTCAACACCGCCGCCCACTGCGATCCGCTCACCGGTCTGGCCAACCGCCGCGCCCTGGAGGCGGCACCCCTGCCCGCCAGCTACGCCCTGATCGAGCTGGACCTCGACCATTTCAAGCAGATCAACGACAGCTTCGGCCACGACGCCGGCGACCGGGTGCTCCGGCAGGTGGCGCGGGTCCTGATGGATTCGGTGCGGGAGAACGACCGGACCTTCCGCCTCGGCGGCGAGGAGTTCCTGGTGCTGCTGCCGGAGGCCGACCGGGCCACGGCCCTGCGGGTGGCGGAGCGGATCCGGCTGTCGATGCACGGTCTCGACCTCCGGGGGGAGGCCCCCGGCGGACGCCTCACCGTCAGCCTGGGGGTGAGCACGACGGCGGCCGAGCCGACGGCCGACTTCCCGCGGATGATGGCGCTGGCCGACCGGGCCCTCTATGCCGCCAAGGCCGCCGGTCGTGACCGGGTCCGGGTCGCCGACGGCCTCTCCCTCAGCAGCCGCTAGGGCGGAGCCGGCCGCCGGAGGCCCTCCCGGGAGTACCCTCCCCTTCTGGACTGCCCCTGGCGGCGGCCAGGGATCCCGGCGCTTCAACCACCCCGAGGATCGCCATGACCATTTGTTCCGGGGGTTGGCGCCTCGCGCCGTGATGGATTCGCAGAGTGCCCGTTCCTTCCTTCGCGACGACCGGTCGGACGCCCGCAGGAAGGCGGCGAGCCTGCGCATCACCGGCACCGATGTGAGCGGCGAGGCCTCCGGGGCCAGCTGCGTGATCACCACCGACAGCGAAGGCCGGCGTCTGGCGCGCCAGTCGAGCCATGTGCAGTCGATCGAACTGCGCACCTACGTCTTCCTGGATTCCCTCCAGCCCCAGCTGGCGTCGTACATGGGCACCGTGTCCCATGGCTTCCTGCCGATCCCCGGTGATGCCTGCCTCTGGCTGGAGGTTTCCCCTGGGATGGCGGTGCACCGGGTCACCGACATCGCCCTCAAGGCCAGCACGGTGCGGCTCGGCCAGATGGTGGTGGAGCGGGCCTTCGGCTCCCTGGCCCTCTACCACCGCGACCAGAGCAACGTGCTCCACTCCGGCGACGTGGTGCTGGAGGCCATCGCCAGCCGGGTGGAGCTGCGCAGCCGCTGCGAAGTCACGTGGACCGAGATCATCCGGGCGATCACCCCCGACCACGCCGTGCTGATCAACCGCCAGAACCGCCGCGGCTCGATGATCCAGGCCGGGATGAGCATGTTCATCCTCGAGACCGAACCGGCGGGCTACGTGCTGATCGCCGCCAACGAAGCCGAGAAGAGCTCCAACATCACCGTGGTGGACGTCAAGGCGGTGGGGGCCTTCGGCCGCCTCACCCTGGCGGGTAAGGAGGGGGATGTGGAGGAGGCCGCCGCCGCTGCCATGCGGGCCGTGGCCCAGATCAACGCCGGGGCCCGCGGCTGAGCGCGGCCGCCTCGCCACCCGGGCGGCTCAGGCCAGCCCCAGCAGCCGCCTGAGTCCCGGGGCCATCGCCCGGGCCGCCTTGCCGCGGCTGCCCAGCCGGCTGCGGAGGTGCTCGCCCATCTCGGCATAGCTGCAGCCCGCCTCCCGCACATGGAAGATCGGGTCGTAGCCGCCGCCGTGGCCGGAGGGCTCCCGCAGGATCAGGCCCCGGCAGACCCCCTCCGACTCCAGCACCACCGCGCCGGTGGGGTCGGCCAGGGCCATGGCGCTGACGAAGCTGCCGCCCCGGTAGAGGGAGTCGCCGAGCTCGTGCAGCAGCCGGTGGATCCGCTCGTGGTCGGTGGGGGCATAGCGGGCCGAGTGCAGACCGGGGCGGCCATCGAGGGCATCCACCTCCAGCCCGGAATCGTCGGCCAGCGACCAGCAGCCGGTGAGGGCAGCCACGGTGGAGGCCTTGAGGCGGGCATTCTCCGCGTAGGTGAGGCCCGTCTCCTCGATCTCAAGATCCCTGGGCTGCTGGCGCACCTCCAGCCCCACCTCCGGACCCACCCCCTGGAGCATGGCCGTGATCTCGGCCACCTTGTGGGGGTTGCCGCTGGCGATCACCAGCACCGAGGGGGAAGGGGAAAGGGTCAAGCCGGGCCCACGGGGGGCCCCATTGTGGTGCAGCGCGGTGGGGAAGGGGTGGGGCAGGACGGGTTGAACATTCCACCCCCGGAAAACTCCAGGGTTCCTGCCCCGGGCGGACGATAGGGAATTCGCCGCCGATCGGACGGACGGACCGGACAACGTTGCGCGACCGGTGACGGCCCATGGCCGGATTCGCCCCTAAGTTGCCTCCACCCTTTGGGCGCCGGAGGGCGATGCAGTCGAGCCTGGTCCTACAGAACCTTCTCTCCGCGCCGGTTCTCTTTTTCTTCCTGGGCATCCTGGGGGTGCTGGTGGGCTCCGACCTGGAGATCCCCTCGCCGCTGCCCAAGCTCTTTTCCCTCTATCTGCTGCTGGCGATCGGCTTCAAGGGGGGCATGGAGCTGGCCCACAGCGGCCTGGGCCCCCAGGTGCTGCTGACGATCGGGGCGGCGGTGGCGATGTCCCTGCTGGTGCCGCTGACCAGCTTCCTGTTCCTGCGCTTGCGCCTCGACGGCTACAACGCCGCCGCCATCGCCGCCTCCTACGGCTCGATCAGCGCCGTCACCTTCATCACCGCCGAGAGCTTCCTCAACGTCGTGGAGGTGAACTTCGACGGTTTCATGGTGGCAGCGCTGGCCCTGATGGAATCGCCGGCGATCGTGGTGGGGGTGATCCTGGCCAGGCTTTCGGCCCCCGCGGAGGATGCGGAGATCCCCGCCGATCAGCAGAACGGCGGCGGCAGTCTGCGCTGGAAGGAGATTCTCCAGGAGGCCTTTCTGAATGGCTCGGTGTACCTGCTGATCGGCAGCCTGGTGATCGGTTATGTGGTGGCGGCCTTCAGTCCGGCGGGTCTGGCGAAGATGGATCCCTTCACGGAAAAACTCTTCTACGGAGCCCTCTGTTTCTTCCTGCTCGACATGGGCATCGTGGCGGCCCAGCGCTTGCGGGACCTTCGGCAGGCGGGGGCGTTCCTGATCGGCTTCTCCCTGCTGGCCCCTCCCCTGCATGCCCTGCTGGGGCTGCTGGTGAGCGCCCTTCTGGGCCTGAGCCAGGGCAACACCCTGCTGTTCATGGTGCTCTGCGCCAGTGCCTCCTACATCGCCGTGCCGGCGGCGATGCGCATGACCGTCCCCCAGGCGAACCCCAGCCTCTACATCTCCACCGCCCTGGGTCTCACCTTCCCCTTCAATGTGGTGATCGGGATTCCGCTCTACATGGCGCTGACCCGCCAGTTCATTCCGCTCGGCTGAACCCGGCCCTGCCAGGCCGAACCTCGCCGAACCGTTGCCCCCCTTGCCGACCCGTCGCCCCATTCCCATGAAGCGCATTGATCTCTTTCTCAGCGAGCGGGAACTGAACCGTGTCTGCCGCACCATCACCGCGGCCGGGGCGAAGGGCTATTCAGTGATGCGGCACGTGACCGGCATGGGCCCTTCAGGAGAGATCTCCGAAGCGATGGACTTCAGCGGGCTGGGGGCCAACGCCCACGTGATCGTGTTCGTGGAGGACGAGCTGCTGGGGGCGGTGGGAACCGCCCTGCGGCCCCTGCTGAAGCGCTACGGCGGGGTCGGCTTCGTCTCCAGCGCCGAGCCGCTCTGAGCCCCCGGGACGGGCGGCGGGCCGCCGGCAAGGCCGCGCGGCGCGGCGGCGATCAAGCAAAGCTTGCTTTTTGTGTTGCACTGATCAGCTGCCCTTATCAGCCGATCCGAAAACCTTGATGGCCGCCCGGCTCCCAATCGCTTGACGGAGGGTTTGACGGAGGAGCAAGGTTGCCAACGAACATTCCACCCCCCTCCTCCAGGAGCAGGTAATGGCAAACGAAACCATGGGCATCGCCCTCGGCATGATCGAGACACGCGGTCTGGTGCCCGCCATCGAAGCGGCGGACGCCATGACCAAAGCCGCCGAGGTGCGCCTCATCGGTCGCGAATTCGTCGGTGGCGGCTACGTGACCGTCCTGGTGCGGGGTGAAACCGGTGCCGTGAACGCCGCCGTCCGTGCCGGCGCCGATGCCTGCGAGCGGGTGGGCGACGGCCTGGTGGCCGCCCACATCATCGCCCGTCCCCACCGCGAGGTGGAGCCGGCGCTGAACAGCAGCTTCGGCCTGGGATCGAAGGACTGAGCGGTCGGCTGACCCTCTGAGTTTTCCATCCGAACCCATCCGAACAATCCCATGAGCAAGAAGTACGACGCCGGGGTCAAGGAGTACCGCGACACTTACTGGACTCCCGATTACGTCCCCCTCGACACCGACCTGCTGGCCTGCTTCAAGTGCACCGGCCAGGAAGGTGTGCCCAAGGAAGAGGTGGCTGCCGCCGTGGCCGCCGAGTCCTCCACCGGCACCTGGTCCACCGTGTGGTCCGAGCTCCTCACCGATCTCGACTTCTACAAGGGCCGCTGCTACCGCATCGAAGACGTCCCTGGTGACAAGGAGTCCTTCTACGCGTTCATCGCCTACCCCCTCGACCTGTTCGAGGAAGGCTCCGTGACCAACGTGCTCACCTCCCTGGTGGGCAACGTATTCGGCTTCAAGGCCCTGCGCCACCTGCGCCTGGAAGACATCCGCTTCCCGATGGCCTTCATCAAGACCTGCCCCGGCCCGCCGAACGGCATCCACGTCGAACGCGACCGGATGAACAAGTACGGCCGTCCTCTGCTGGGCTGCACCATCAAGCCGAAGCTGGGCCTGTCCGGCAAGAACTACGGCCGGGTGGTCTACGAATGCCTCCGCGGCGGTCTTGACTTCACCAAGGACGACGAAAACATCAACTCCCAGCCCTTCCAGCGCTGGCAGAACCGTTTCGAGTTCGTGGCCGAAGCCGTCCAGCTCGCCCAGGAAGAAACCGGCGAGAAGAAGGGGCACTACCTCAACTGCACCGCCGCCACTCCTGAGGAGATGTACGAGCGGGCCGAGTTCGCCAAGGAACTCGGGCAGCCGATCATCATGCACGACTACATCACCGGTGGCTTCACCGCCAACACCGGTCTGTCGAAGTGGTGCCGCAAGAACGGCATGCTGCTCCACATCCACCGTGCCATGCACGCGGTGATCGACCGCCATCCCAAGCACGGCATCCACTTCCGGGTGCTGGCCAAGTGCCTGCGCCTCTCCGGTGGCGACCAGCTCCACACCGGCACCGTGGTGGGCAAGCTCGAGGGTGACCGTCAGACCACCCTGGGCTTCATCGACCAGCTGCGCGAATCCTTCATCCCCGAAGACCGCACCCGCGGCAACTTCTTCGATCAGGACTGGGGTTCGATGCCCGGCGTCTTCGCCGTGGCCTCCGGCGGCATCCACGTGTGGCACATGCCCGCCCTGGTCGCCATCTTCGGTGACGACTCCGTGCTCCAGTTCGGTGGTGGCACCCACGGTCACCCCTGGGGTTCGGCCGCCGGCGCCGCCGCCAACCGGGTGGCCCTCGAAGCCTGCGTCAAGGCCCGCAACGCCGGCCGCGAGATCGAGAAGGAAGGCCGCGACATCCTCACGGAAGCCGCCAAGCACAGCCCCGAGCTGGCCATCGCCCTCGAGACCTGGAAGGAAATCAAGTTCGAGTTCGACACCGTCGACAAGCTCGACGTCGGCTGATCCGACACCACGGCCCCATGCCCTGCCGCCGCTGACCGAGGGTGCTCCCACCCAAGGTCGGCGGGGCCGGGTTCCCCAACCCATTTCCCACAAGGATCCCCATGCCCTTCAAGAGCACCGTGGGTGACTACCAAACAGTCGCCACCCTGGAGACCTTCGGCTTCCTCCCGCCGATGACCCAGGACGAGATCTACGACCAGATCGCCTACATCATTGCCCAGGGCTGGAGCCCCCTGGTCGAGCACGTCCACCCCAGCCGCTCCATGGCCACCTACTGGTCGTACTGGAAGCTGCCCTTCTTCGGTGAGAAGGATCTCGGTGTGATCGTGAACGAACTGGAGTCCTGCCACCGGGCCTACCCCGATCACCACGTGCGCCTCGTCGGTTACGACGCCTACACCCAGAGCCAGGGCGCCTGCTTCGTCGTGTTCGAAGGCCGCTGATCCAGCGACCACAGCGGATCCCGGCCGGCGGTCGGGATCCATCACTTTTGATCATCCATTCACGGGGCGGACATGGCCAGAACCACCAGTCGGGAAGCAGCTCTGGAGCGCCGCAAGGCCCTCACCAACGGCGGCAAGAAAGCCTCCGCCCAGTTCATGTCCTCCCCGGGACGGGTGCGCACGGCCGCCGACGCCCAGCGCAGCCGCAC
Source organism: Cyanobium sp. Lug-B (assembly GCF_024345635.1). Classification (NCBI taxonomy): domain Bacteria; kingdom Bacillati; phylum Cyanobacteriota; class Cyanophyceae; order Synechococcales; family Prochlorococcaceae; genus Cyanobium; species Cyanobium sp. Lug-B. Next base: position 55 of record NZ_JAGQBM010000040.1, on the reverse strand, counting down.
CGAGGCCGTGAGTGCCTCCCCGGCCACGCCGGCCCCGGCCCCGACCGCTGCCCCC
>NZ_JAGQBM010000004.1:0-91642 GCF_024345635.1 Cyanobium sp. Lug-B | reverse complement strand
CAGCAGCCCCGCCAGCCGAGCCGCCCATGGCGCGCCTGCAGCCGTCGCCAGCGGGCGGGGGCCTGGCGCAGCAGCCGGCCCAGGGGCCCCGGAGCCCCGGCCCACCAGGCCACCCCCCCGTAGCTGAGGGCCGTGGCCGTCGCCTCCCCCGCATCCACCAGGGTCACCGCCAGACCCCGCTCCGCCAGCTCCAGGGCCAGCAGGCTGCCGGCCAGCCCGCCGCCGATGACGGTCAGCGAGCCGGGGGCGGACACCTTCAGATCTGCAGGGTGAAGGAGCCGATCACCACGGCGAACAGGTCCTTCACCTTGTTCCAGCGGGCCTCGTTGGTGCTGGCGGCGAAGGTGTAAAGGCGGCCGCGGTCGACCACCACCGTGGCGAGCTCGTGGCGGTCCCGGTCGGCCAGATGGACCGTGTACTCCAGGTCGTAGTAAGTCCGCCCCCCCTGCTCCCGCTCGTGGGCCTCCACCAGTTCGGCATCCCGGCCGCTGCCTTCCGGGGAGATGACGCTGCGCCGCAGGGTCTCGCCCACCTCGACGGCGCTGCCGAGCTGGCTGAGATCCCGGTCGGGGGTGACCTCGGACACCACCAGGCTGAGGGTCTCGTCGCTGTTGATCAGGTCGTGGAAGACCACCTGGGGACCATTGCTGACCTGCACCCGGGTCCAGCCGGTGGGGTACAGGAAGGCATAGCGGCCATCCGGGCTCTGGAAGGAGTTCAGGCCCGCGGCGGCGGCGCTGCAGCCCACCAGCATCAGGGTCAGCAGCAGGGCCGCCAGCAGGGAGCCGCCCCGGGCGCGCCAGGGGACGGTGGCCGCAGGGGCCGCGGCAGCGGTGGCAACGGGCTGGTGGGTGGCGTGGAAACCCATGGCGCGGGGCGGGGCAGGGGAGCTGGCGGGAGCCGGGGCCATCCTCACCCGGCGCCGTCGCCCGCCGCGAGTGGGCCGCCTAGATTCCCTCCCACCTGCGGCCGGTTCGCTGAGCGGTTTCACCCGACCCCTGGCCCGGCTGATCGACCAGTTCGAACGACTCCCCGGCATCGGGCCCCGCACGGCCCAGCGACTGGCCCTGCACCTGCTGCGCCAGCCCGAGGAGCAGATCCGCAGCTTCGCCGATGCCCTGCTCGCAGCCCGCAGCCAGGTGGGGCAGTGTCGTCGCTGCTTCCACCTCTCGGCCGAGGAGCTCTGCGAGATCTGCCGCAACGAGGAGCGCCGCAACGGGCAGATCTGTGTGGTGGCCGACTCCCGCGACCTGCTGGCGATGGAGCGCAGCCGCGAATTCCACGGCCAGTACCACGTGCTGGGCGGACTGATCTCGCCGATGGATGGGGTGGGTCCGGAGCTGCTGCAGATCCAGCCCCTGGTGGAGCGGGTCGACCGGGAGGGGGTGATCGAGGTGATCCTGGCCCTCACCCCCAGCGTGGAGGGGGACACCACCAGCCTCTACCTGGCCCGCCTGCTCAAACCGTTCACCAGCGTCACCCGCATCGCCTACGGCCTGCCGGTGGGGGGGGAGCTGGAATATGCCGACGAAGTCACCCTGGCCCGGGCGTTCGAAGGACGCCGGCGCATGGAATGAATCCCACGCCTGACCCCGACGCCTGAGAGCGACCCCATGACCGCCACCAGCCGCTACAGCGCCATCCCCCCCGCCGAGCGGCTGCCGGAGTGGATCCGGCGTCCCCTGGGGGAGGCCTCGGCCACCGAACGGGTGCAGGGGGTGGTCAAGGCGCAGCGGCTGCACACCATCTGCGAGGAGGGCCGCTGTCCCAACCGGGGTGAGTGCTACGCCGCCGGAACGGCCACCTTCCTGCTTGGGGGGCCGATCTGCACCCGCAGCTGCGCCTTCTGCCAGGTGGACAAGGGCCGGGCCCCGGTGCCCCTGGACGGGGCCGAGGCGGAGCGGGTGGCGGAGGCGGTGCAGGAGCTCGGTCTGCGTTACGTGGTGCTCACCGCCGTGGCCCGCGACGACCTGCCCGACCACGGGGCGAGCCTCTTCACCACCACCATCGCGGCGATCCGCCGCCGGGATCCCCAGGTGCTGATCGAGGTGCTGACGCCCGATTTCTGGGGCGGACACCCCGACCCCGAGGCGGGCCGCCGGGCCCAGCGCCAACGGCTGAGCGCAGTGCTGGCCGCTGCACCGGTCTGCTTCAACCACAACCTCGAGACGGTGGAGCGCCTGCAGGGGGAGGTGCGCCGCGGCGCCACCTACCGCCGCTCCCTCGACCTGCTGGCCATGGCCCGGGGGCTGGCGCCGGGGATTCCGACCAAGTCCGGCCTGATGCTGGGCCTCGGTGAGACCGCCGCCGAGGTGGTGAGCACCCTGGAGCACCTGCGGGCCGCCGGTTGCCAGCGGCTCACCCTGGGACAGTACCTGCGCCCCTCCCTCGCCCACATCCCCGTGGCCCGCTACTGGCGGCCGGAGGAGTTCGAGGAGCTGGGCGCCATCGCCCGCGCCATGGGCTTCGCCCAGGTGCGCAGCGGCCCCCTGGTGCGCAGCAGCTACCACGCCGAAGCCAGCGACGCCGGCACCTGAGACCAAAGGACGCGGCGCGTGAAGCCAGCGGCACGCCCTCAGAGACCCAGCAGGAAGGCGTCCCGGCGGTGGAAATCGGGCTCAGCCCCCGGATGGGCCAGGGCCCAGTAACTCAGCTGGCTGCGGCGATCCTCGATCACCCCGGCGATCGCCACCTGCAGGGGGGCACCGGCGGGGATGGCGGCCGGCAGCGGCAGGTCCAGCTCCATCGACAGGACACCGTCCCGCTGGCTGACCCGGTGCAGGGGCCGGTCGTAGCCAGGCTCCGGCCGCAGCCCCTGCCGGTAGTCCTCCAGCCGGTACAGGTTCCAGTGGCCGGCCGGGGAGAGATTCAGTTCCCAGTAGGGCCGCTCTCCCGCGATGCCCCAGAAGCACTCGAAGCAGGTCGCCGTCCAGAGATTGTCCCGTCGCTCGGGCGAGGCCACCGTTGGCGGCACCTGCACCGTCTCGATCGCGCCCCCCAGCCGATAGCGGAGCTTCAGCTGGGCACCCTCCCGGCTGACCTCCCCCTCCAGCCGCAGGTCCGGAGCGGGGCACTCGCCGCCGAAGGGACGGAGGTCGAAGCCGTGGCGGAGGGGAGCCGGCATCAGGGGGCGCCGGCGCCGCCGGCCCGGAGCTCGTCGATCACGGCGAGGATCGATCGTTCCTGGGCCTCGATGCTGGCCGTCAGCCGGAACTGCACCAGGGCCCGTTGCAGATTGTGGTCGGGCCGCTCCGTCCGGAAGTAGACGTTTCCCGCCAGGTGATCGGTGAAGAAGCGCAGGCCGAGCTCGAAGCTGATCAGGCGGATCGCGGCATAGAGATGGTCGTAGTCGGCCTCGGTGAGAAAGCCCGAGGCGGCGGAGAGGTAGCCGCCCAGCACCGCGCGGCAGAGATCCACATCGAAGCGGACGGCCTCCAGATCCGCCGTCTCCTCACCGAGGGGATTGCAGCAGGAGCGCAGGCAGTCGCCGATGTCGTAATGGATCAACCCGGGCTTCACCGTGTCGAGATCCACCAGGGCCACGGCCCGGCCGGAGCCGTCCTCCAGCATCACGTTGCTGACCTTGGGATCCCCGTGGATGGGGCGGAGCCGCAGCTGGCCGCTGGCCCTGGCCCCCTCCAGCACCGACGCGAAGCCCCGGCGCTCCTCCACGAAGGCCCGGCCATGGGCCTCGTCGCTCCCCGCCACGGTCGGCGCGCCGGCCAGCACGGCGTCGTACTGCTCCAGGTACCGGGGGGTGATGTGGAATCCCTCAAGGGTGTCGGCCAGGCGCTCCGGCGGCAGATCACTGACCAGGTGGTGGAACAGACCCAGACCGACACCCACCTCCCGGGCCTGCTCGGCGCTGCTCACCAGATCGAAGCTGCGGGAGGCTTCGATGAAGGTGATCAGACGCCAGAAGCCATCCTCCCGCTCCACCCAGGGCCGCTGGTCGCTGCGGCAACGCACCACCCGGGGGACCTCCCAGCGGCGCTCCCCCAGGGGGGAGTCCCCCTCAGCCAGGCGGCGCTCGACGTGGTCCCCGAGGGCGAGCATGTTGGCCATCACCAGGTCGGGTCGCGCAAACACCCGCCGGTTGAGGCGCTGCAGGACGAACCGCTGCACGGGCGGGCCATCGCAGACGACGACGAAACTCTCGTTGACGTTGCCGCTGCCGAGGGGTTCGAGGCGGCGGACCCGGCCGGGAAGATCGAACGCCTCGGCGATGGACACCAGGGCGCCGTCGGATACCCCCAGGGTCATGGGCCGCTCACCGGTGGCGCAGGTGCGGATGATCGCATGCCCGGCGGGCGGCCTCCAGGAGGGCGAGCACCTGCCGGTCACTCAGCTGCTCGAAGTGCCCGTACCACAGCCCCACGGCCTGCAGGTCGCTGACGACGGCCAGGGCCTCCACGTGGTCCACCAGGCGGCCCAGGACGCCGGCGACCTGCCGGTCCACCACCGGCACCGCCAGGGCCAGGGAGGCCGGGCCCACCCGCCGCAGGGACAGCAGGGCCGCCTCCGCCGTCATGCCGGTGGCGATGCCGTCGTCCACGACGATCAGGTGCCGGCCGCACAGCCGATCGCCGGGCGGATCCCCGAAGAGCCGCTGCCGCCGCTGCCGTTCCCGCTCCTGGTCCCGCAGCCAGCCGTGCTCGGTTGCCGTGGCGGCCGGCTGCCGTCCCCCCGCCCCGTGGCGCCAGACCACCACCCCGCCAGCGGCGACAGCCCCGACGGCCAGCTCCGGCCAGCGGGGATCGGCGACCTTGCGCACCGACCAGGTCACCAGGGGCAACTCCAGCCGCGACGACATCGCGGCCGCCAGCGGCACTCCGCCCCTGGGCAGGGCCACCAGGGTGGTGTCGCCGCGGTGGCCCCGGCGATCGGCGAAGGCCTCGGCCAGGGCCAGGCCCGCCTGGTGTCGGCTGGTCCAGAGGGGAGCGCGGGTCACCATGGCGAGAGGGACGGCAGAACGGATCGTGCGAGGGCACCGGGGCCACGGGCCCTCCCCATGCCCCCTGATTTCCCTGTGTTAGCCATCGCCGCCGGCGGCGGATGCAGCAGAGGCGCGGCTCCCTCAGGGGACGCTCTGGAGAGACCCCCTCTGGGTCTTCACCTTGGCCCAGACGGCCTCGGTGCCGGCCGCCATCGGCCTGGAGCTGAGGGCGTGGATCCGCAGGACCTGCCCCCTGGGGATGATGCCAAGGGACGAACCTGAGCGGATCGTGCCCTGGGAGCGCAGATACACCGATGTGATGGTGGTGACATCGGCATTGGGCGAGGGTTTCCTGGCGACGTTGATGGTGCGGTCGTCGAGCAGGGCGCCGGAGGGATCCGCCTTGCCGATATAGATCCATCCCTGCAGGTCGGAAGCGGCGATCTTGGCTGTCGTGATCTCCTCGAGGGCCTGGGCCACGGGCGAAGGTTGCACCTGAACATTCACCACCGCCTCCTGCTGGCGCGACCCCGGGGAATCGCCAATCAGCTTGTCTTCCTTGCGGATCTGGCGCTGCACGATCACATCTTCCGTGCGCGCCAGCATCTCGAGGGCGTTCTTGCAGGTTGACTGCTCCGGAAGTTCCTTGCATTCCTGCCGCAGCAGGAAGGCCGCAGCATCCCGGAGACTGTTCTTTCCACTCTGGAGGGCGATGTTGGCAATGTTCATCTTGTCTTTATCATTGGCCGCAATGATGTAGAGGCCAATCAGGGCAACCTTGCCCTTGGTTTCATTCTCGCCCGTGAGATTGTCCATCTGATCGAGGATCTGTCTGGAGAAGGCCTGGGTTCGCCTGGCCTCCTCGAGAGAATGGGTGATCTGCATCGAGCTCCAGGCCTGGAAAGCCCCGGAGAGGGACACCACCGATGCCGTGAAGATGCTGAGATTCCTGATCAGAGAGGAGGTCTCATCGGAAGGAGAGGGACCCATGCTTCCTCGGACCGCACCGCCGTCCTCAGGCTATGGGAGGCCAGCCCTGGTGGCCCTCCGCTGCAGGCAACGTCACATCACCCACCGGGCAGCGGCCATCGGCACCGGCCTGCGCTCGCCTCCGCGGATCGTGACGCCTGATGGTTCACCCTCAGCGTGGAGCCTCAGCGTTGACCGTCTCCATCGGCGTGCTAGATCGGAGGGGTCCGCCGGTGAGGCGGACGCCATCTCAGGGATTCTGAGGTTCACCATGCATCACGACGTCGCCGTCCTGATCGGACGGTTCCAGCCCTTCCACGATGGGCATTTCGGGTTGGTCGAGGCGGCTCTGCAAAGGGCCGATCGCTTGATCCTGCTGCTGGGCAGCCACCGCTGCGCTCCGGACATCCGCAACCCCTGGAGCAGTGGCGAACGGGAGGCCATGATCCGGGCCGCCCTTCCGGCCGCGTGGCAGCGGCGGCTGGAGGTGATCCCGATCCGTGACCACCTCTACTCCGACAATCTCTGGCTGGCGGAGGTGCAGCAGAAGGTGCTCGCCGTCACGGCCGAGGACGAGCGGGTGCTGCTCATCGGTCACCGCAAGGATCGCAGCAGTTACTACCTCGATCTGTTTCCCCAGTGGGACTTCCAGGATGTGCCGCTGAAGAGTGATGTCCACGCCACGGCCATTCGCCAGGCCTACTTCTCCGATGCCGATGCACCGGGGTGGGCCGCCCATGTCCCGGAGGCGGTGCGGGCCTTCCTCACGGACTACCGGGCCACGGGGCGCTACCGCTGGCTGCGCCAGGAGGCCGACTACATCGCCGGCTACCGCCAGCTGTGGTCGGTGGCGCCCTATCCGCCCACCTTCGTCACCACCGACGCGGTGGTCGTCCAGTCGGGCCATGTGCTGGTGGTGCGTCGCCGGGTGCGACCCGGCCAGGGGCTGATCGCCCTGCCGGGGGGCTACCTCAACCAGCAGGAGCCGGTGCTCGAGGGAATGCTGCGGGAGCTCCGCGAGGAGACGGGTCTGAAGGTGCCCCGGCCGGTGATCGAGGGATCGATCGCCGATCGCCACGTCTTCGATGCTCCGGGCCGCTCCCTGCGTGGCCGGGTGATCACCCACGCCTTCCTGATCCAGCTCAAGGGCGGGGCCCTGCCCGCTGTCCGCGGCGGCGACGACGCCGAAAAGGCCTTCTGGATGCCCCTGGCCGACATCTACGTCCACGAAGACAGCTTCTTCGAGGACCACGTCCAGATCATCCAGCACTTCATCTCCCGACTCTGAGCGGCGCCGCCGCCGTCGCCGACAGCCGTTGCCGACAGCCGCCCCATCGACGCCTGCGGCCCGGGGAGACCGGGCCGGGGCCAGCCATCCACCCCGTGCGGAGCGCACACCATGGACTTCAATCTTCTGCTCGACACCGACAGCTACAAGGGCAGCCACTGGCTCCAGTACCCCCCCGATCTCACCGCCATGGGGGCCTACCTGGAAAGCCGCGGCGGCGAGAACCCCGACACCCTGTTCTTCGGCCTGCAGATGCAGCTGCAGGACACCCTGGAGCGGCCGGTCACCCGGGGCGATGTGGAGGAGGCCGCCGACCTCTGGAGCGCCCACGGCCTGCCCTTCAACCACCAGGGCTGGGAGCGCCTGCTCAGCGTCCACGGCGGCCGGCTGCCCCTGCGCATCCGGGCCGTCCCCGAGGGCAGCCGGGTGCCCACCGGCAACGTGCTGATGACGGTGGAGTCCACCGATCCGGCCCTGGCCTGGCTGGTCACCTGGGTGGAGACCCTGCTGCTGCGCCTCTGGTACCCCACCACCGTGGCCACCCGCAGCTGGCACTTCCGCGAGCTGCTGCGCTCAGCCCTGGAGCGCTCCGCCGATGACCCGGCCGCCGAACTCCCCTTCCGCCTGCACGACTTCGGCTCCCGCGGCGTCTCGAGCCGGGAAAGTGCCGCCATCGGCGGCCTGGCCCACCTGGTGGCCTTCCGCGGCACCGACACCGTCGCCGCCCTGGTGGCGGGCCGGCGCCACTACGACGGCCCGATGGCCGGCTTCTCGATTCCGGCCGCCGAGCACTCCACGATCCTGGCCTGGGGGCAGGAGCACGAGCTGGAGGCCTACCGGACCATGCTCGACCGCTTCGCCCGGCCCGGTGCCGTGCTGGCGGTGGTCTCCGACGCCTACGACCTCTGGAACGCCGTCGACCATCTCTGGGGCGAGCAGCTGCGGGAGCAGGTGATCGCCTCGGGCGCCACCGTGGTGATCCGGCCCGATTCGGGCGACCCGGTGGCGATCGTCCCCGAGCTGCTGCGGCGCCTGGAGGCCCGTTTCGGCAGCCGGCTCAACGGCAAGGGCTACCGGGTGCTGGAGCACGTGCGGGTGATCCAGGGGGACGGCATCACCGCCACCAGCCTGCCGCTGGTGATCGAGGTGATCCTGGCGGCGGGCTTCAGCGTCGAGAACGTGGCCTTCGGCATGGGGGGTGGCCTGCTGCAGCAGGTGAACCGGGACAGCCAGCGCTTCGCCTACAAGGTGTCGTGGGTGGAGCGGGCCGGCCGGATCCGGCCGGTGCACAAGAGCCCGGTCACCGATCCCGCCAAGACCAGCAAGGCCGGCGTGCTCGACCTGATCCGGGACGAACGGGGATACCGGACGGTGGTGCTCGAGCGTCCGGAGCCCCATCCGGCCAGCTGCCTGCAGACCGTCTTCGAGAACGGGGCCCTGCGGCGACGCTGCAGCTTCGAAGAGGTGCGCTCCCGGGCGATGCAAGGCTGAGGGCCCGCCCGCCGTCCCCCCGACGCCATGCCCGGCCACCGGTTGCCGTCGCTGCTGTTCCTGCTGGCCCTGCTGCCGGCCGGGCCGGCGGCAGCGGCGCCGGCCTTCCAGGCCACCGTGCTCTCGATCGGCGATGGCGACACCCTGCGGGTGCGCCGTGGCCAGCAGCGGATCACGGTCCGGCTGGCCTGCATCGATGCCCCGGAGACGGCCCAGAGCCCCTGGGGCCAGCAGGCGCGCCAGGCCCTCCTGATGCGCCTGGCCGTTGGGCGGCCGGTGACGATCCAGCCCCACAGCACCGACCGCTTCGGGCGCACGGTGGCTGAGGTGATCCGTGACACCAACATCAACCTGGCCCTGGTGGAGGAGGGGCTGGCCTTCGCCTACCGGCGCTACCTGGCCGGCTGCGTCGGGTCGGCCTACCTGGAGGCCGAGGAACGGGCCCGCCGCGGGGGGCTCGGCGTCTGGCGGATTCCGGGTGGGATCACCCGGCCCTGGGACTTCCGGCGCGGCCGCCGCTCCGCCCGGATCCCCGATGGCACCACCCCCGACGGGCGCCGCCACTTCTGCAGCCAGATCGGCTCCCATGCCAGGGCCCAGGAGCTGCTGCGCCAGGGCCACGGCTACCTGGATTCGGACGGCGACGGGGAGGCCTGCGAAAGCCTGCGCCCCTAGGGTTGCGGGGCCACCGGGTGGCAGGCCATGAACCCACCCGAGGCCACGGACTGGCAGGCCCTTTCCGGGCCGGAATGCCTGCGCCGGCTCGGGATCGACACGGAGGGGCTGGGCGGGGCCGCCGCGGCCGAACACCTGGATGCCACCGGCCCCAACCGGCTCGTCCTGCCGCCGGGCCCGGGCCGCTGGCGCGGGCCCGCCGCGACGGGCGCTGGCAGCGCCTCCCCGGTGACTTGCTGGTGCCGGGGCACCTGATCCGCCCGGATAGCGGTGGTCGGGTGCCCGCCGGATGCGCGGCTGCTGGAGGCCAGTGACCTGGGCCTGCAGGAGTCGGCCCTCACCGGCAAGCCCGGCCTGGTCAGCAGGCGCCTCGAACCGCTGCTGTCCCCCGACACGCCGGGGTGGAGCGCCGCAACTGCCGCTTTCCCGGCACCGCCGTGCAGCTGATGCTCCACTCCGTAGCGCCACTGACCCGCTTCTTCGGCGTCTCCCCGCTGACGGCCAGCGAGCTTGCGGCCTGCGGGGGCGTCAGCCTGGTGTTCGTCGTCTACCTGGAGCTGGAGACGCTATTGAGCCGCCAGCGGCCTGCGCCATGCTGGAACCCCACGCCACCCCCGCCGGCCCATGAGCCTCGATCAGGCCCGCTCCTTCCTGGCCCGCATGCAGGACGACCAGGCTCTGCGGGCCGAGGTGCTGGCCGCCGCCACCGCCGACGACGTCGCCCAGATCGCCGCCGGCAGGGGCTTCGACTTCTCCGGCGATGAGCTGCTGCGCCTGTCGGGGAAGAAGGTGGGTCGGGTCACGGTGACCAAGCAGGACATCCCCGGGGAATACAACTGAGCGGGCCGGCCGGCGCCGGCGCTCAGGCGACCGCCAGCCGGCGCCATTGGCTGCGGAACCGGGGCGGCACCGGATGGGGCTCGTAATCCCTGGGGTCACTCGGTCCGTGGCGGAGCACGGCATTGACCAGCAGGGCCGGGATCCGGCCCCGGTTGATGGCGCCGTGGGGCACCCCGGGGGGAATGCAGACCCAGGTGGCCTCGTCCTCCCGCAGGGGGATGCGGCGCAGCTGGCGGTTCTGCAGCACCACCAGATCGATCGCCCCCCGCAGCACCAGCAGCTGATCGGTCTGGAAGCGGTGGCAGAACAGCTCGAAGGCGTCGCCCCTGGCGATCTCGGCGATCAGGGTTTCGTCGCTGGTGCGGGGCGCCGAGAAGAGGGCGTCCCCGTGGAGCGTGCGCTGGACGGGCACGAGCTCGACGGTTCGGGACAGGGTGGTTCTGGACGGCCCGGTTCTGGGCGGGTCGGTTCGGGACTGGGCCATGGTGGTCACGGCAATATCGTTAACTTTCGCGACCGTTGTCCCGGGCGGTCGTCGTATCAGCTACCGACAACCGCCGCTGTCAGGATTCACGCGCGGTTGTCGCCGCGCCGCTATCGGCGAAGCGCCGGTTCACCTCGTTCCAGTTGACCAGCGACCACCAGGCGGCGATGTAGTCCGGCCGGCGGTTCTGGTAGTCGAGGTAGTAGGCGTGCTCCCACACATCCAGGCCCAGCAGGGGCACGCCCCGCTCGATGCCCGGCAGATCCATCAGCGGGTTGTCCTGGTTGGCGGTGCTGGTGATCGCCAGGCTGCCGTCGGGTCGCCGGATCAGCCAGGCCCACCCCGAACCGAAGCGGTCGGTCGCCGCCCGGGCAAAGCGCTGCTGCAGGGCTTCGGGGGAGCCGAAGGCCGCGGTGATCGCCGCCCCCAGCTCCGCCGAAGGGGCACCTCCCTGGCCCGGGGGCGCCATCACCTGCCAGAAGAGGGAATGGTTGTAGTGGCCGCCGCCGTTGTTGCGCACGGCAGCCGGGTAGCGGGAGATCCGGCCCTGCAGCTCCTCCAGCGCCATCGCCTCCAGCTCGGGGTGGTCGGCGATCCGGGCGTTGAGGTTGGCCACGTAGGCGGCGTGATGGCGGTCGTGGTGGATCGTCATCGTGGTGGGCGCGATCGCCGGAGCCAGGGCATCGGCCGGGTAGGGCAGCGCCGGCAGCACAAAGGCGGCCAACGCCGGCGCCGGATCGGCCATGAGCACCGCCAGAGCCATCAGGGCGGCCAGGCCGCAGGCCCTCAGAACCCGGAAGAACGGAAGCAGGTTCATGGACCGGACAGGACAGCGGCCTCGGTTCTAACCGCTCCATCGGTCGGCGGCAGCAGCGGGCTGCAGCAGCAGCGGCGGGCGCCGACCTTGGAGCTCAGGGACTCAGGCGGAACGCCAGTCGAGCCAGGGCACCCCGGGAAGGATCGCGGCGGTCGCCTGGCGGTAGGCGCCGTAATCCGGATGGAGCAGCACCAGGCGGGCCTCCTCGCGGCGGGCCTTGAAGCCGAGCACACCGACCAGCCCCAGCATCAGGCCGAGATGCAGCAGGCTCCCGAGGGCCACCGTCACGCCCAGGGAGCAGAGGATCAGGGACTGGTAGAGCGGGTGGCGGCAGCGGCCGTAGGCCCCGGTGGTCACCAGGGGGGCGTCCGCCATGGGTTCGGGCAGGGGGCTGAGGCTGGCGCCCAGGTTCCGGGCTCCCTGGCCAGCCAGCACCAGCCCCAGGCCGAACAGGGCCAGCCCAACGAGGCGCACCGGCAGCGGCCAGGCCAGGCCCAGGGAGGCGGGAGGGGGGGTGGCCGGCAGCAGATGGGCCGCAATCAGGGCCATCTGGGCGATCAGCCACCACTCGCCGCGGCGGTTGTCCCGCAGACCCTCCCAGGAGAAGCCCCAGGCGGTGAGTCTTTCGGCCAGGGCGTTCGGCATGGTGACCTCGCGGTTCGGCGTCCACCTCCATGCTGGGCCCGAAAGGAGCTCAGGGGCGCAGCAGATCCGCCACCAGGGCATCGAGGGCTGCCGGGTGGCGCAGCAGCTGCTGGTGGCTCCAGACCGGCAGCATCCGCCGCGGCCCGATCGGCAACACCGCCCGCCAGCCCGGCACCACCATCAGATCGAAGACCGTGGCGTAGCTGCGGCAGTCGATGCCCCGCAGCAGGGTGAGGTCGGCATTGAGTTGCCGCAGCAAGGGGCTGCCCACCTTGAGATCGGCGATGCCGGCCAGGGGCCTGCGGGGCCAGGGCTGGGCCGTCAGGGTCCCCTGCTGGGGGCTGCCGAGGCTGATGAAGCGGCGGGTGCGGGCATGGCCGCCCAGCCGCTGGATCCAGGTGCGGGCGATGACGCCACCCATGGAGAAGCCCAGAATGTCGAGCGGCTGGGCCGTCCCGAAGGCCGCGTCGATGGCGGCGGCGAGACGCTGGGCCGAAATCTCGATCGCGTCAGCAACCAGGGGGAGCGGCAGGGCCGGCTTCAGCAGGCGCTGGCGCCTGCCGGCAAGCCGCCGATCAAGGCGGTCGAAGACCCGGGGCGTGTCGAACAGGCCATGGACCAGGACCAGCGGCGGAGGCGTCTCAAGGCCGTCGGCCATGGCAGCGGAGAGCAGGTTCTGACCATCCTGCGGCGCGCACAGGAGCAGGTGTTGGACGAGATCTCCTGCAGGGAGCGGCGTTCAGGGGACCGGCTTCGGGTCTCGCGGCTGAACGTTGGCTCGCTGGATCAGGGATCGGAGACTGGCGGGGATCCGCTGGGGCAGGCGTGACAGGGAGGGGCGGCCGGCCGGAGGGACCTGGCGCTGTTCAAAGGCTGGCCTGGAGAGGCGAGCCGGAGGATGGGTGGCGGGAGGATTACTTGGTCAGGGGGGTGGGGGAGGTGTCGAGCGTGCGGAAGACGCTGTCGCTCGTCTGGGAGGTGGCGCTGATGCCCGCCGAGGAATCGGCCTTCGACTCGGGGAAAGGGATCACCACCATCGAAATCAGGAAGGCGGCGCCGCTGATGGCGGCCACTGCCAGCTGGGCTACCGGGCTCACAGGATCCATGGCCGTCGTTTCACTGCTCCTTAAGAGTACACCAAGTCATCGCTCATGGCTATCGCCAGCGCAGCGGTAGTGCAGCAAGCCTGCCGCGATCAGGCTGAATGGCCGAGAAAGCTATCGCCGACGGACGTTTCGGGGCGTCATCGGCCCCTGGATCGCCCCTCCCCCGTCGCGGCGGAGCCCTCCTCTGGCCCGCCCGCGGGGCGCCGATAAACTGAAAAAGTGAGGAGAGCATCGGTGACTGGCCCCACGGGACCCACCCCCCAGGACCCCCCCCGGATCAGCCGCTACGAGGCACTGGCGGAGCGCTGGCGGCTGCAGAGCCACCGGACCGACGAGCTCCACGAGACCCTCCGCACCCACTCCTACCTCCTGCTCACCGAGCTGGCGACGGAGCTGGGCGTGGAGGCGAGGACCTGGAAGGAGCAGAGGAACCCCTTCCATCGTCGCTACGTCGAGTACCGGCTCTCTCCGTTTGCCGGATCGGAGGGGGAGACCCGGATCGACCGTTACACCGCCAGGGGCGAGCTGGAATTCGCCATCGTCCTCACCTTCGATCACGGGGAGGACCGGTTCCCCAAGACCCGGTTCCTCGTGCCCCTGGCCACCCGGATGTACCGGCAGCACCCCCAGTTCTGCCTCTGGGACCCGGTCGCGGCCGCTCCCCTGGAGGGTTTCCTCTGGGTGGCCACCCGCCCTGCGGTGATCCAGGACATCCTGACGGTGCTGGATCGGGAGCTGGCCATCGACCCGTTCGAGGGGCCGCCCACCCCACCGCGGCTTGGTTGTCTCTGAGGGTTCCCGGCACACCGGACCCCTCAGGCCAGCACCGGAAAGCAGCCCCTGAGGCCACTGACGAGCATCTGGACGGCGATGGCGCTCAGCAGCAGACCCATCAGGCGGCTGATCACCTTCTCCTGAAGTTCCCCCAGGGCCTGACGCAGGGGCATCGAGGCGATCAACAACAGATAGATCAGGATCGCCAGCAGGCCGATCACCCCACTGAGGGCGAGCCTGCCCTGCCAGGCAGCCGGGGCATCGGCCACCACCAGGGAGATGGCGCCGGGGCCCGCCAGCAGCGGCAGGCCGATCGGCACCACACCGGCACTGTCCTCGGTCCCATCCAGGGAGCCGTGGCTCACCTCCCGCCCATCGATCAGGCGCAGGCCGATCGGCAGCAGAATCAGCCCCCCGGCCACCCGGAAGGCCTCGAGGGTGATGCCGAACAGGTCGAGCAGCCCCTGGCCCCACCAGCAGGCGGCGATCAGGGCACAGAGAAAGGTGAGCACCGCCAGGCGGCTGATCCGGCGGATCCGCACGGGGTTGCCCCCACCGGCCTCCACCACCACCGGCAGCAGACCGATCGGCGAGCTGATCGCCAGCAGACCGACGGCCGTGTTGATCAGGGACATGGGGGCCCCGGGGACACCGGCAGAGCGACGACCATCATCGGAGCCATGGGCCCGCCGATCGGAGCCGCGGGCCCGGCCCCGCCCCGGCCGCACCAGTCACATCCAGTCATCACCCCGGGGGACCCGCCCCATTGCACCCCTGGCATCCGGCGATTGACTGGGCTCCCTTCGCCCTCGACCCATGGTCTCCGCATCGGCCCGGCTCCGGATCCGGGCGGCCCTGATCACGCCGGTCCTGCTGAGCCTGCTGCTACCCGCCCCGGCTGCGGCCGCCACCTACCAGGCCCTCTGCGGCAACAACCCCTGCACCATCAACCTCGACGCCAACGGCATCGGTGACAGGAAGAGCTTCATCCCCATCGGCCGAGTCGCCCGCTGGTTCGCAGGCGGAGCGGAGACCTACGACACCACCAACGGCACCGTGGGGGCGGTGGGTGGCGGCACCGCCGGAGCCATCGCCGGTGGCCTCCTGCTCGGCCCGGTCGGCCTGGTGGGGGGCATGGTGGGCGGTGCCCTTGCCGGATCGAAGGCCGGCAGGACGGCGGATCTCTACTTCACGGTGGTGGGCTACGACAGCGCCGGCGACAAGACCACCCTCAACTTCCGCTTCGTGAATCCCAGGCCCGCCCATCAGATGAAGCAGGAACTGGCGGTGTTGACCGGTCTGGCCATGGGGGAAACGCGCTCCCTGGCGGAACTGCAGCGCCGTGTCGATCCCCTGCCCCAGCGGCTCGGCAACGGAAGCGGGCCCCAGTCGATTCCCTCCCAGTCCTACGTGGCTCCTTCCCGTTACCGCTGAGCCTCGGCCGCCAGCCGGTCGAGGGCGTCCTGCATCGCGGCCGTCACCCGCTGATAGCAGGCCTGCACATAGGCCCGGTCGCGGCTGGCGGCATGGCCGCTGCGTTCCAGGCGGATCGGCGGGCACACCCGCGTGTGAATCCGCACCGGCAGGGGCAGGTTGAGCAGCGGGCCCAGGGCCAGGCCCCAGGGGAGGCCCAGGTAGAGGGGCATCACCTCGGGATCGATGCCGAACAGCCAGGGCATCCCCCGCTCGTGCAGCGCCCGGAACTGGGGGTAGAAGTCCTCCAGCACCACCAGGGTGTCGTGGGCCCCCCAGGAGATCACCGGGACGATCGGCAGGTCGTGCCAGATCGCCAGCCGCAGGAAGCCGGTGCGGCCGGCGAAGTGGATGCGGCCCCGGTCCCGGTGCGGGCGGAAGGTGTCCTGCCCGCCGCCGGGATACACCAGCAGACTGTTTCCCTCCTCCAGGGCCGCCAGGGCCAGGCGCGGGTGGTACGGGATGGCGCCGGTACGGGCAGCCAGATCGGCCAGGGGCGGATAGCCCAGCCAGACCTTCGGGTGGGCGAGCCCCAGCACGGGGCGTTCCAGACCGAAGCGACGGAACCAGTCGTACATGACCATGTGCATGTCGGGCGCCGCCAGACCGCCGTTGTGGGTGCCCACAAACAGCACCGGATCGGCGTCGGGGATGTGCTCCCAGCCATCGGAGACGACCCGGAAGTAGTGCTGATAGAGCCAGCCCCAGAACGGCATCAGCCGGCGGATCAGGGCCGGATCCCGGCGTTGCCAGCGGTGCAGCGCGGCCTGGCGGCAGACGGGCATGGGGGAGAGGGAAGCGGGCTGGAGTCTGGCCACCGGATGGGCGCCACCGGTGCGGTGGCAGCCCTTTCTAGGCTCGCCAGGCGTCCGGTGCCCCAGGCGCCTCCGTCGTCGCCCACCGCCCCCATGGCCGAGCTCACCCTGCTGTTCGATGGCGGTTGCCCCCTGTGCCTGCGGGAGGTGAACGCCTTGCGCCGCCGCGACCGGGGGGTGGGCCGGCTGGCCTTCGTGGACGTGAATGACCCCGCCTATGACCCGGCCCGTCACGGCGGCATCACCTACGCCGAGGCCATGGGCCGCATGCACGCCCTGGATGCCGACGGCGGCGTGATCCGGGATGTGGAGGTGTTCCGCCAGGCCTATGGCCTGGTCAACCTGGGCTGGCTCTACGCCCCCACCCGCTGGCCCCTGCTGCGGCCCCTGGTGGACGCCATCTACGGGCTGTGGGCCCGCTGGCGCCTGGCCATCACCGGCCGGCCGCCGTTGGAGGTGCTCTGCCGGGATCGGTGCGGGACCAGCGTCGGCCAGGTGCACGAGGTGGTGGGCGGCTGATGGGCCTGCTGGCGAACGGGGGCGGGCTCACCCGGGAGAAGCCGTCCGAAGGAGTCGTTGTGCGGCACCCCACGTCGTCATCGCGTCCGGGCTGGGTGCCTGTGGCGGCGCCATCCGATGAACCCCGAACAGATGAACTGCGACCCCTGAGATCTCGATCGTCCTGAGCATAGAAAAATCCGGTGGAACCAACTGTTGGCCCCACCGGAAAGGGATTCCAGGAGAAATCCAAGCCTAAAACTTTCCTCCCAGGGAGGCGGACAACCAGACACCAGACCCGGTAGCAGCCGCGACTGGCTCGCAGCGCCAGCGAAGCCGGCCGGCCTGGCAAACCGATCACCTGGGCTTATCGGCTGAATTGGCAATCCTGCGTGGAGGTACCACCCAAGAGGTGGAACTGCTCACTAATGTTCCCGGACTCCAACACGGGCCTCTCCTTCGGAGGTTCGGGCACCCCTGCCGACAACCGCTTCCATACGGGTCTTCCGCAGCACCCAACCCCGCCCACAGGAGCTTCCCGCCATGCCATCCGCCGTGTCATGACCCTCGCCATGCCCGCACGACCGCTGCGCCTGACCCTTCGCGCCGATGACCATCTGCCGGCAGACATGGGCTGGCAGATCGACGATGGCTACATCCGCGCGAACACCTGGAATGAGGAGGGTGAGTCCATCACCCTCGGCATCTGGGGACCCGGCGACCTGATCACGCCCACCGGCTGCGGAGTGACGCCCTACGAACTCATCTGCCTCACCCGGGTGATGGTGGTCGAGTGGGAGCCGAGCGAGAGCGAGACCCTGGCGTTCATGCGTGATCTGTTCACCCAGACCACCCAACTCCTGCAGATCCACCGGGTCAGGCCGGCCGATTCCCGGTTGCTGCGCTTGTTGCAGTGGATCGGCACCCGCTTCGGTCGTGTCAGCAGCAGCGGCACGACCCTTTCGCTGGAGGACATGAACCTCACCCACCGCCAGCTGGCCGCCATTGCCGGCATGACCCGGGTCACCGTGACGAAGTCCCTGACCCGCTTCCGCAGCAATGGACAGGTCGTCAAGGTCAGCGAAGCCGATCTGCTCGTCCCTCGCGATACCAGCCTGGCAACCACCGAGAACCCCACCGCCACCCTTCCTTTGGGCTCCCTGACCTTCCCGAAAACCCTTCGCCATGAACCACCCGCCCACCGGAACGCCGGTTTCGACACCCCATGACGCCATTCCCTGGCATCAGCAATTCCGCCGCAGCCAGATCGTCCAGTCCCTCGAGGCCGTCCAGGACCTGATCGCCATCTCCCTCTGCCTAGGGCTGTTCGGCGTGATGGTGCTGCAGCTGAAGCGAACCTTCTCGACGCTCTTCTCCACCTCGGAGTTCCACGAGGTCACGGCCGACATCCTCTTCATCCTGATCCTGGTGGAGCTCTTCCGCCTGCTGATCATCTACCTGCAGGAGCAACGGGTGTCGATCGGCGTGGCCGTGGAGATCGCCATCGTGTCCGTGCTCCGCGAAGTGATCGTCCGGGGCGTGCTGGAGACGGACTGGCAACAGATCCTGGCGGTCTGCCTGTTTCTGATGACCATGGCCCTGTTGATGGTGGTGCGGGTGTGGCTACCGCCCACCTTCGCCGGCGTCGACCCGGAGGCCCAGGTGTCGGCCCGGGTGCGCCAACACCAGGAGTAGCCCGCTTTCCAATGCATTCTGCTGCGGATGTTGTTGCGAATACCGGCATCTCGATGATGGCCTTGATCCAGCAATCCGGCCACTGAGCACCAAGGCTTTCAGCTCCTGATTCCTGGATCGATAAGTCCAGTTTATTCAGGAGATTCGCAGGTCTGCTTGAAGACAGCACCCAGTTATTCTGATCAGCCCCTAATGTTGCCGGACCCCAAATCCGGGGCCACCAAACCACCCAGCCAGCCGCTTCTTCCCTCCCTCTCCCTTCGCCTGAGACTCCACGCCGCAGAGACGATGAAGAGAGTCTGACCACAACGAATGAGCCCCAAGGGACTGTTCATTGAGCAGCCCCTCTTCTTTTCTCGCCAACCCTTTCCCCTTCCTTTCCATTCGATGACCATGACGAGTCGCCGTCGTTTCCTCACCCGTTTCGGGGCCGCCCTGGGGTCCTCCCTGCTGCTCGCCGGATGCCTGGGCAATCCACCCGGCAGCTCCGATTCCGCCAGCGCACCCCAGGCCGCCAGTCCCGCGGCCGGCCAGGAGCTGGGCACCATCAAGCTGGGCTACATCCCCATCCTCGAAGCCGCTCCCCTGGTGGTGGGGGTGGAGAAGGGCTTCTTCGCCAAGCATGGGATCAAGGTGGAGCTGGCCAAGCAGGCCAGCTGGCCCGCCGCCCGCGACAACGTGGTGCTGGGCTCGGCCGGTGGCGGCATCGATGGGGGCCAGTGGCAGCTGCCCATGCCCCACCTGATCACCGAAGGCATCATCACCGACGGCAAGAAGGTACCCATGGTGGTGCTGGCCCAGCTGAACAGCCAGGCCAACGGCATCGCCGTCTCCAACAGTCTCAAGGCCGAGAACCTGGGCCTGGATCTGGCCCCGGCCGTGGACGTCTTCCAGCGCTTCCCGCAGAAGGAAGGCCGCAAGTTCCGTGCCGCCTACACCTTCCCCAACGCCAACCAGGACCTCTGGATCCGCTACTGGCTGGCGGCCGGCGGGGTCGATCCCGACAAGGACATCGAGCTGCTGACCGTGCCCTCCACCGAGACGCTGCAGGGGATGCGCAACGGCACCATGGATGCCTTCAGCACCGGCGACCCCTGGCCGTTCCGAATCGTCAAGGATGACATCGGCTACCTGGCCGCCCTCACCGCCCAGATGTGGCCGGCCCATCCCGAGGAATTCCTGGCGGTCCGCTCCGACTGGGTCGAAAAGAATCCCAAGGCCGCCGTGGCCCTGGTGAAGGGCCTGATCGAAGCCCAGCAATGGGCCGACAAGCCCGAGAACCGCAGCGAAGTGGCCAAGCTGATCAGCTCCCGCGCCTACTTCAACACCCCGGTGGAGGTGCTCGAGCCCGCCCTCAAGGGCCAGTACCTGCTGGGTGCCGACAGGAAGCCCGTCAACGATCCCAAGCTCGGGCCGATCTACTGGATGAGTGATCGGGGGGTGATCTCCTACCCCTACAAGAGCCTGAGTCTGTGGTTCCTGGTGGAATCGCTGCGCTGGAACATGCACCCCGGCAAGCTCACCTCGATCGAGCAGGCCAGGGCCCTGGTCGACAGGGTGAACCGGGAGGACATCTGGCGGCAGGCCGCCACCGAACTGGGGCTTCCCGCCAAGGACATCCCCACCGGCTCCTCCCGGGGCAAGGAGACCTTTTTCGACGGCATCGTCTTCGATCCTGAGAACCCCCAGGCCTATCTCGACAGCCTGAAGATCAAGCGCTGATTCACTCCCCCGTCGGCCGAATCCCCTTCGGCCGGCTCTCCCTCCGACCCGTGACCCGGCGTCACGGGTCATCCCTTCCAACGCCTTTCTCCACTGTCTTCCAGGACGACCCCTCCCATGACCCTCACTGCACCCAGCCCCGGCACCACCACATCCGGCCCCATGGCCTGGTGGAAGCGCCACCGCAAGCTGATCCTGCCGCCGGTGTTCGGCATCGCCGGCTTTCTGCTGGCGTGGCAACTCAGCGCCAGCCTCGGCCTCACCCGGCTGCCCGGTCCCCTGAGCCTGTTCACCGAGCAGCGCACCCGTGAACTGCTGCTCTATCCCTTCTACGACCGGGGCGGCCTCGACAAGGGCCTCTTCTGGCAGACGATGGCCAGCCTGGGCCGGGTCGCCCAGGGCTATCTCCTTGCCGCGGTGGTGGGGATCAGCGCCGGGATCGCCGTGGGCCTCAACAAGACCCTCAACCGGGCCTTCGACCCCCTGTTCCAGTTCCTGCGCATGGTGGCGCCCCTGGCCTGGGTGCCGATCGCCCTGGTGATCTTCCAGAAAAACCAGCCGGCGGCCATCTTCGTGATCTTCATCACCGCGGTGTGGCCGATTCTGATCAACACCGCCGAAGGGGTGCGGCAGATCCCGCAGGATTACCACAACGTGGCCCTGGTGCTGCAGATGTCGAAGAAGACCTTCTTCACCAAGGTGCTGATTCCTTCCGCCCTGCCCTACATCTTCACGGGCCTGCGCATCTCCATCGGCCTGGCCTGGCTGGCGATCATCGCCGCCGAGATCGTGATGAGCGGCATCGTCGGCATCGGCTTCTTCATCTGGGATGCCTATCAGCAGAACTACGTCAGCGACATCGTCCTGGCCGTGGTCTGGATCGGCGGCATCGGCCTGTTGCTGGATCGCCTGATGGCCTGGCTCCAGTCCCGCATCTCCCCCGGCCAGTGAGCCCGAGCCAGCCATGAACCTGCCCAACGCCCTCAAGCCCTTCGGATGGCTTGACGCCTGGATGAGCGACCGGAAGAACGTGATCCGCTTCCTGCTGGCCCGTGTCCTGCTCATGACCGCCATGGTCCTGGCCTTCGGCGTCCTCCATCTCTCCCAACCCTGATTCGCCATGACCACACTCGTTGACGTCCAGTCCCTCGAAAAGAACTTTCCCCTCACCGGTGGCGGCAACTACCTCGCCCTCAAGGGGATTGATCTGGAGATCCGCAAAGGCGAGTTCATTTCCCTGATCGGCCACTCCGGCTGCGGCAAGTCCACCCTGCTCAACATGATCGCCGGCCTGGATCTGCCCACCGGCGGCACCGTGCTCCTCGAGGGGGAAACGGTGAAGCGTCCGGGGCCCGACAAGATGGTCGTGTTCCAGAACTATTCCCTGCTGCCCTGGCTCACCGTCCGCCAGAACATCGCCCTGGCGATCGAGGAGGTGATGCCCGACCTGGGCAAGGCGGAGCAGGAGGCCCTGATCGACGAGCACATGGAGATGGTGGGGCTGACCCAGGCCGCCACCAAGCTTCCCGGCCAGCTTTCCGGTGGCATGCGCCAGCGGGTGTCGATCGCCCGCGCCCTGGCGATCAAGCCCAAGCTGCTGCTGCTGGATGAACCCTTTGGCGCCCTCGATGCACTGACGCGGGGGAATCTGCAGGAGAAGCTGATGCAGATCTGCAACGAGCACGAACTCACCGCCGTGATGGTCACCCATGACGTGGATGAGGCGGTGCTGCTCTCCGACCGGATCGTGATGCTCACCAACGGGCCGGGCTCGAGGATCGGCGGGATCCTTGAGGTGGACATCCCCCGCCCCCGCCAGCGGCTCACGGTGGTGCACCACCCCAGCTACTACAGCCTGCGTTCGGAAATCATCTATTTCCTCAACCGCCAGAAGCGGGTGAAGCAGTGGCAGGCCCGCCCCCACAAGGTGCTGGCCCGCCACGGCCTGGAGAAGGTGAACCTGGATCTGGGCTTCATCCCGCTCGCCGCCTGCGCCCCCCTGGCGGTGGCCGAGGCCAAGGGCTTCTTCAGCAAGCACGGTCTCGACGACGTGCAGCTGGTGCGGGAGACCAGCTGGCGGGGCGTGGTGGACGGTCTGGTCGACAGGACCCTCGACGCGGCGATGATGCCCTCGGGCATGCCCACCTGGATGACGGCCGGGGGCCATGGCGGGCCGCCGCTGCCGATCGTCTCCTCCCTCACCATCAGCCGCAACGGCAACGAGGTGACCCTCGCCAAACGGCTGGCGGAGCAGGGCGTCAGCACGGTGGAGGACTACCGGGCCTGGCTGGGCAGCCACGAACGGGAGCCCCACCGGATCGGCATCGTCCATCCCGCGTCGATGCACAACCTGCTGCTGCGCTACTGGCTGGCGGCCAACGGCATCGATCCCGACAGGGACGTGCACCTGCAGACCCTGCCACCGGCCCAGATGCTGGCCGACCTCAAGGACGGCTCCATCGACGGCTACTGCATCGGCGAACCCTGGAACTTCCGGGCCGCCAGCAGTGGTCATGGGGTGCCGATCGTGGGGGATCTCGAGATCTGGTCGGGCCATCCCGGCAAGGTGCTCGGCGCCCGCGAGGACTGGGCCCAGTCGTACCCCAACACCCACATCGCCCTCACCAAGGCCCTGCTGGAGGCCTGCCGCTACTGCACCGACCCTGCCCACTGGCCGGAAATGGGCGAGCTGCTCAGCGACCGGCGCTATCTCGGCATCAAGGCCGAGCTGATCCGCTTCAGCGGCCAGCCGGGTGAGTCCGGCTCCTTCGCTCCCCATGGGGAACCGCACCATCTGTTCTACGGAGCGGGACTCAACCGCCCCAGCCGCAGCGAGCACCTCTGGATCCTCACCCAGCTGGCCCGCTGGGCCGAGATCCCCTTCCCCCGCAATTACGTGGAGATCCTCGAACGGGTCTGCAGCGTGGGGGTGTTCAGCACCGCCGCCCGCGAACTGGGCCTGGACGACGTCAGCTACCAGCGCCGGGCCATCGAGCTGTTTGACGGCCGACCGTTCAACCCCGAGGACCCGATCGGCTACCTCAACGACGTCTCCCTGCACCGCGATTTCAGCATCGCCGAGATCCCCATCGGCCAGCCCCGTGCCATCAGCGTCTGATCCACCGTCCCTCCGCCATTTCCTCCGATGATCACCACGGCCAGAAAGCTCCCGTCCGCTGCCATCGCCAGCCAGCCCCTGCTGCGTTTCGAGGGGCTGGGCAAGGTCTATCCCACCCCCACCGGACCCTACCCGGTGCTGGACAACATCAACCTGCAGGTCGAGCAGGGGGAATTCATCTGCGTCATCGGCCATTCCGGCTGCGGCAAGTCCACGCTGCTGAACATGGTCTCCGGCTTTTCCTCACCCACCGCCGGCCAAGTGCTGCTCAACGGCAGGCCGATCGAGAAGCCCGGGCCCGATCGCATGGTGGTCTTCCAGGGCTATGCCCTGCTGCCCTGGATGACGGCCTACGAGAACGTCTACCTGGCCATCGATGAAGTGAAGCCCGACCTCTCCAGCCGCGAGAAGCGGGAGATCGCCATGGAGCACCTGGCAATGGTGGGCCTGGAGAAGGCCGTCGACAAGCGCATTCCCCAGCTCTCCGGTGGCATGAAGCAGCGGGTGGCCATCGCCCGGGCCCTGGCGATCCGCCCCGAGGTGCTGATCCTCGATGAGCCCTTCGGAGCCCTTGATGCGATCACCAAGGAGGAGCTGCAGGAAGAGTTGCTGCAGATCTGGAACACCCAGAAATGCACCGTGCTGATGATCACCCACGACATCGACGAAGCCCTCTTCCTGGCCGATCGGCTGGTGATGATGACCAACGGTCCGGCCGCTTCGATCGGCGAGGTGATGTCGATCGACTTTCCCCGGCCCCGCAACCGTGAAGACATCATGGAGGACCCGAAGTACTACGAGCTGCGCAACACCGCCCTCGATTTTCTCTACAACCGCTTCGCCCACGACGACGTGGAATGAGGCCCACGCGACGGGCCTGGCCGTTCGTTTCTGCCAGGATGCCCCCCCGACGGTGGCGTTGCTCTCCTGATGCGGACATCTCCGTCCCTGGCCGGGCTGGGCCTGGCGCTGGCCGCCACCCTGGCCGGGGCGTCGCCGGCCAGGGCCCTGGAGACCATCGAGCTGAAGCTGCCCTTGGTCGAGACCACGTTCTCGATCCGGTTGGCGGAACTGAGCGATCCCCGGGCCCTGCTCGCCGGCAACAGCGACCTGGCCGAGCTCGACCAGGCCACCCGGGGCGGCATCGGCCGCTCCCTGGTGGATCTGTTCAACGCCCCCCTGCCCCTGCAGGCCCTGGATGTGGCCCGCCAGGTGGTCCCCTCCCCCCTGGCCCAGCAGGCCCTGCTGCTGCTCTCCTCCCTCGGGGGGGTCGACGGCCTGCCGGCCGACATCTCCAGCGACACGGTGCTGAAGGTGCTGGACCGGGCCGCCGGCCGGGGTCACCTGACGATGCTGGGGGTGCTCCAGGCCGTGCCGGGCCGGACCGCCAGCGTGGATGTGGGCAAGGGCCTGTTCCTGCTGCAGCGGATGAACGCCCAGCTGCTGTCGGCCAACCGTCTGCTGGAGGGAGCGCCGCCAGAGACTGCGGCCCCCTCCCTGCGGGATCCGGGCCCCCTGCCGGTGCGGCGCGACACCCTGACCCTGCCGGTGGCCTACCGACCCCAGCCCCTGGAGGTGGTGGTCATCCGCCCGACGCAGCAGGCCTCCGGCCGGCTGGTGGCCATCTCCCATGGCCTCTGGGATGGGCCCGAGAGCTTCGAAGGCTGGGGACGCCATCTGGCCAGCCACGGCTACACCGTGCTGCTGCCCCGCCACCCCGGCAGTGACCGCACCCAGCAGCAGGCCATGCTCTCCGGCAAGGTGCCACCGCCCGGTCCCGCGGAGCTGCGCCTGCGCCCCCTCGACATCTCCGCCCTGATCGATGCGGCGGCAGCCGGGACCAAGGGGCTGCCGAGCGGACTGGACACCGGTTCGGTGGTGGTGCTGGGCCACTCCTGGGGCGCCACCACGGCCCTGCAGCTGGCGGGCGCCCGCCCCACCGCCCAGCAGCTGCAGAAACGCTGCAACGATCTCCAGGACCCCCAACGGAATTTGAGCTGGGTGCTGCAGTGCAGCTTCCTGGGGGGGACCGACCAGGCGGCCCTCACCGACCCGCGGGTGAAGGCCGCCGTGGCGGTGAGTCCGCCGATGTCCCTGCTGTTCGACGCCGGCGCCGTCCCGGCCTTCCAGGGCCGGGTGCTGGTGGTGAGCGGCAGCCGCGACTGGGTGGTGCCCCCCGGACCGGAAGCCATCGCCCCGATGGCCCGGGTCACCCGCCTGGGGAACGCCGGACACCGTCTCGTCCTGGCGGGGGGCGGCGATCATTTCAACCTGGGCTCCCCCTACGACCTGGGCGGCGGCCCCCTGCGGGGACTGCTGCTGGCCTGGGTGAACGGGGCCTTCGCCGCCGGTCCCGCCGTCGCCCCCGGGCCCGGAGCCTCGGCCCTGCTGCCCCCGGGTGGCTGGGGGGATGGGAGCCTCTCCCTGATCGACGTGACCGACCGGCTGGCGAGTTGGAACCCCTGAGGCGTCGGCGACCGCCGTCTGACCCACACTTGATTCGGCGCCCCTGGATCCGGCCACCCGATCAATGCTCCCCCTGTCTTCCCTCCCCCCAGTGATCCGCGTCTGGGGCAGCGCCGGGCTGGCCACCCTGCTGATCCTGGCCGGGCCGGAGGCCAGGGCGGCCGAGCAGGTGGTCTTCGTCAGTGGGGCGTTTCGCCGCTCGATCCCCGTCGCCGACCTGGAACGGCTGGCCCGGACCGGTGAGGCCGTGGGCCTGCTGGGGGATGCCCTGCGGCTGGGCGGCAGGGACCCCGCCGAGGTCGGCAAGCTGCTGAACCACCGCGTGACGCTGCCGCTGGTGCAGACCACCAGGCTGTTGAGCACCCGCTTCGGCGAGAGCGCCCTGGAGCGGCTGTCCGGCATCCTGTATCCCCTCAAGGCGCCGCCGGTGGGCATGGTGGCCCTGCGTTCGGCCACGATCCTGGGGATCGAGGACGGCTCGGGAACGCTGTCGGCGGTGGGATTCCTGCGGGCCTACCCCAACGAGGAGGTGGCCATCAACCTGCCGGCCCTGCAGTCGGCCCTGGCGGGGTTGAGCGGCATGGGCCACGTGGTGAAGGAGTTTCTCGAATCCGACCTCGGCTCCAACCTGGAGCGGATCCAGGAGCCCGGTCCGCCGGCCGCCCCCTGACGCCACCGTCCGGGCCGGATGGCCGGCGCTCAGCTCCCGCGCCACCGGGGCCTCGGACGGCACCGCGGCCAGCCGCCTCAGGATCGCCTCCGGGGCGAGAAGCCGGGGACCCTCGAGCCCGTCCGGCCGGGCTGTTGCCGGCCCAGCCTGGACGCCAGCCATGGCGTCACTGTGCCGTCACCTCAGCCCCATGGTCTCCGTCCGTCTCTTCGAGCAGCCACAGGGCGAGCCCGCCGCCACGGCCGCGGGCTGCCAGCCAGAGCGGCCGTTCGGCGGCGATCAGGGCGAAGAAGGGTCGGCGCAGCGGATCGGGCTGGGGCAGGGCCCGCTCGATCAGCACCCGCCCGCCCAGGAGCAGCAGCAGGCGCTCGAAGCTGAACACCAGCAGCGGGCGGCGGCCCTCCAGACGTCCCGCACCCTCGAAGCGCAGCTCCAGGGCACCGATCCGCACGCTGTTGGCCAGCCGCAGCTCCCCATCCTTCGAACCCGCCCCAGCCGCGGACAGCCGCAACCGGGCCGCCAGCCCCCGCAGCAGGACGGCGGCCGCCGAGGCGGGCTGCCGGCTCCCCTTGTTCCAGATCCGCTCGAGCCGCCAGCAGCCGAGCAGATCCGCGGTGGTCAGGCCACTGCCGTCGCGTCGGCAGCGCCGTTCGCGGTCGAGCAGCCACGGGGCATCGGGGATCACGGCAGCGCCTCTGGAAGCAGCTCCCGACGCTAGGGACCGCTGGGCGATCGGGCCGGGCGCCAGGGGCCCGCCCCGCTTCGCAATCACCAGCTGCTATTGAGAATCGCTTGCAAAAGTGACGGTGGGTCCTCTAGGTTGAGAGCCGTTCGCAATAAGGCCTCTCCCTTCGCCCGATGCGTTACCGCTTCCTCCCCGACGACCCCGCCAGTGCCGTGCGCATGCCCGCCGGCCAGACGGTCCTGCTTGACCCCACCCCCCGTCCCGGCGGTTCCTGTCTTGAGGTCCTCGACGGCATCGCCCGCGTCTACTGCCCCTGTGAGGAGACCGAGGGCATGACCCTGGCCTTCCTCCAGTCCGGCGACCAGCTCCGCACCGACCGCCTCTGCAGCGAGGGCGTCTGCGTCGAGGCCCTCACCCCCCTCTGCTTCCGCAGCGATGCCGAGCCCCTCGAAGGCCATGGCTTCGATCCGGTCAACGAGTGGACCCTGCAGCTGCTGCGCATCCGCCACCTCGGCAGCGCCGAGCAGCGGCTCCATGCCCTGCTCTCCCTGCTGGTGCGCCGGCTGGGGCGCCGCTGCGGCCCCTGGTGCGATCTCCCCTTCCGCCTCACCCATGAGCGCATCGGCGAGCTGATCGGCACCACCCGCGTCACCACCACCCGGCTGATCTCCCGCATCCGGGCCGCCGACCTGCTCGAGGCCCCCAGCGGCGAGACCGGCCTGCGCCTGGCACCGGCCCTGGTGGACGGCGCTCCCCTGGCGGCCTGAACCGGCATGACCGTCCTGATCCGCAACGGCGAGAGCCTGATCGGCAGTCTCTGCCGGGACATGGCCGCGGTGCGCCAGAGCTGGCAGCGGCTGAAGGGGCAGGGAGCCACCTGCCGCGACGAACAACTCCGCCGGCGGCTTGGTCGTGAAACCCATCGGCTGGAGCAGCGCCGCCTGGAACTCCAGCGCCAGGCCCGGGCGCTGATGCGCCTGCCCCTGCGCGATCCCCTCGGGGCCGCCTTCCTGATGGAGCTCACCAGCCGGCCCCTGGCCGCCTGAGTCCCCCGGGGAGGGAGGCCGTTGACCGGGCTCAGACCGGGGCAGCCGCGGCCGCCTGGGCCGCCGCCAACTCCCCATCGATCAGCAGCATGGCGGCGGCCTCCTGGCGCCCGAAGCGCACCCGGCCGAGCAGGTGGGCCGCGCCGTTCTCAGCGGCGATCTGGCCCTGGATCATCGGGTCGAGGAAGACGGTGGTGCGCACGTCGCCGGCGCGCTCCGCCAGGGAATAGAGGAGTTGCAGAGAGGTGGTGACATCGGCCTCCAGGCGGAAGGCGTCCGCCAGGGCCGACTCGGCGTCGCTCCACTGCTGGCAGGGGGCGGGCAGTTCACCGAGGTCCACCGTCTGGCCGCGGGCGATCAGGTAGTCGGCCAGCAGGCCGGCATGCTGCTGCTCGCCGCGGGACTCGGCCATCAGGTGGGCGGCGAAACCGCGCAGTTCCCGCTCGGCGAACCAGAGGGCCATGGCCCAGTAGGCGGCGCTGGCCTTGCGCTCCAGGCCCAGGTGGTCCTGCAGACCCTCGAGCAGCCCTGCCTCCATGGGCTGGGCCATGGCCCTCCCGGCGGGGCCGGTGGCCACCGCGGTCTTGGGCAGGGAGGAGGTCGGGGAGGTCATCACGATCGGCCTGGGGGGAAAGAACCCATTCACCGTCCCCACAATTTACGGAGCCCGGCAACGAACCGAGCCATCACGAACCGGCCCATTCCGCACGCGTCGTGGGTGGAGAGTCCCAGACTCAGGGAGCCTTGGACCATTCCCATGGCCAGTGCCGTCGACCACGCCCTGCGGCTGCGCAGCCTCTGGACCGCCTGGCTGCTGGCGATGCTGTTCCATGTGGAGCTGGGCCTGATGCCCCTGTTCCACGGGATCTCGCCGGAGATCCATGGCCATGTGGCGGCCGCCCAGCTGCCGCTGTTGTTCGGGGCCATGCTGGCTTATGTCCTGGTGCCGCTGGCCACGGTCGTGCTGATCGCCTACGCCGCCAGTGATCCGGGCCAGCCTCGGCGCTGGCGCCACTGGCGCTGTGCCCATTTCTGGATGAGCGTTGCTTACACCCTCACCAACCTCCCCCACCTGGCCGCCGACATCCTGGTGCCGGACGCCCGGGCCGACCAGATCGTGCTGATGCTGGCGATGGTGCTGATCGGCCTGCTGATCAACCGCGAGGCCTGGTTCTGGTGGCGAACTCAGCGCGGCCCGATGTCCCCCAGCAGGCAGGCCACGTGGGCGGCGCTGGCGGATGCCAGGCCCTCGAGGTCGTAGCCGCCCTCCAGGGCGGACACCAGACGGCCCTGGGCATGGTCCGCCGCGATGCTGAGCATCAACCGGGTCAGGGCCGCGAAATCCCTGTCCTGGAGGCGTAAATCCCCGAGGGGATCGCCGGCCCTGGAATCGAAACCCGCCGAGATCAGCACGAAATCCGGGGCGAAGGCCTCGGCCAGCGGCAGCAGCTCCTCCCGCCAGGCGGCCACCAGCTCGGGCCCGGACGTCCCCGCCGGCAGGGGACAGTTGCGGGTGTAGCCGGACCCGGGCCCCTCGCCCTGTTCCCGGCGGGAGCCCGTCCCCGGGTAGAGCGGCGCCTGGTGGCTGCCGAAGAACAGCACCGAGGGATCGCTCCAGAAGATGTCCTGGGTGCCGTTGCCATGGTGCACATCCCAGTCGACGACCAGGATCCTGTTGAGACCATGCGCCGCCTGCAGGTGGCGGGCGGCGACGGCCACGTTGTTGTAGAGGCAGAAGCCCATGCCCCGGGCCGGACTGGCGTGGTGACCCGGGGGCCTGACCACCGCATAGGCCCGCTGCACCCGCTGGTCCATGACGGCTTCCACCGCCGCCAGCACCCCCCCCGCCGCCAGCCGCGCCGTTCGCTCCGAGTGGGGGCTGATGGCGGTATCGCCGGTGGACAGCTGCTCTCGGCCAGCCTGGATATCCTCCCGGACCTGCTGCAGATACCCCGGCGTGTGACAGCGCAGCAGTTCCGCATCCGTGGCTGGGCGGGGCGGGAGGATCCGGCAGCGGGCCAGCAGACCGGCCCGCTCCAGGCCCTGGATCACGGCATCGACCCGGGCGGGGCATTCCGGGTGCCAGGGCCCGGTGAGGTGGTCGCGGTAGCTGGCGCTGCAGACGATGCCGACGTCCGGGGCAGGCGTCAGTGGGGGAGAAGGCAGACCGAGCTGGCGTTGCCTCTTACCCCCACCGCTCGGTTGGGAACCTGGGGCAGCCATTCCGGACGGGGCGACACCCCACTTTGCTGCATCGCCAGGGCATCGGCGGGCAGCTGTTCGGTGAGGACGACGCCCATCGAATCCCGTGCCCAGATCTCCACGTCCGTGGCGGGCGGACAATGGAAGGTGAGCACCTCAAAGGGAAAGACAACCCGCTCGAGGAAGAAATCCTCGGGACCACAGCAGCGGATGATCCGCATGCGTTCCGAACAGTTGCGGTAGCTACAAAGTAAGACGTCCATGGTGCCCTCCGACCAGACTGAGACCTGACCATGGCATCAACACACGCTCCCCCGGCCATGTCCGTTGCCGATGCGACGAACAATCCGGCATGAGTGTTTGTACCGCTTAAGGATGACTCAACTGCGCCTGAGCCAATTCGGAGCTCCGCTGAACCAGTCACCCAGATCGTCCCGGCCGGGGTCGAATCCTTCGCTGTCACAGGGGTCGCCCAGGTCCAGCGAGCCCGTGAGGCGGTCGAGTTCCGATTCGGGCTCACCCCGTTGCTGGGTGCGCTGGGCCCGCCGCAGCCAGCTCCAGACACTGGCATCGCGATCAGCGAACTTCTGAACATAGATGCGTTCATGGAGACTGACCGGGCGGGAATCGGCAATCCTGCCGATGATCTCCTGAAGCCTCAGACGGGTGGTGGGTGTGAGCATCTTTCCAGTCATCCATTGGCAGAGGATCTAACCGTTCTCAGAAATCGAACGGTGCCGAGGATCACAGAAACCAGCGACCTGTCAGGACTTGGTGAAATCGATCCATCGATGCCGATGCCATGCCCTGTCGCGGTCTCCGGCCGCCGGCGGCAGAATCGGATCCTGTGATCACGCTCCAGAAGTCGCGGCCCACCGCCCTTGATCTCCCCTGCAGCGATGGGCGCCCCCCCATCCCCAACCCCCGATTCGGCCCCGCAGCCCGCGGGGCTCAACGCACCGCAGATTCTGCGGCTCGTCTACGACGGAGGCTGCCCCTTCTGCCGTCATTTCGCCCTGAGCAGCGAACTGCGCGGCGGGATTCCCCACCTGCAGATCGTCGACGGGCGGGCCGACGCGGCTCTGCGCGGCGCCCTCCTGGCGCGGGGCCTGCCGCTGGCGCAGGGGGCGGTCCTGCTCCAGGGCGAGCGGGCCTGGCACGGGGCGGAGGCGGTGCGGCAGCTGTGCACCCTGATGCGGCCCAGTGATCCCCTGCTGCAGCTGCTGGTTCCGCTGTTCGATGCGCCGACCCGCAGCCGCCGGCTGTACCCCCTGCTGCTGGCAGCGCGGCGCCTGGCCCTGGCCCTGAAGGGCCTGCCGCTGGATCCGGACCGGCCCTGACGGCGAGCCCCGACGGAACCCCGGCTCAGGGCAGCGGCGGCAAGGGCGCCCGGCCCGCCACGGAAGGACCCGTGCCTATCGGCTGCAGCAGCGGGGAGGGGTCCACCGCCACCAGTCGCCCCTGGCGCAGCTGGCGCCACTCGAAGTGCAGATGGGCCGTGGTGGCCGAGCCGCTGCTGCCGACCCGGCCGATGGGCTGCCCCGCCACCAGGCTCTCCCCGGGCAGAACCGATACATCCAGCAGATGGGCGTACAGGCTCTGCCAGCCGAGGCCGTGGTCGATGACCACCAGCAGGCCGTAGCCACCCACCTCATCCACCAGCCGCACGGTGCCGGGCAGCACGGCGAACACCGGCGTTCCCTCCGGGGCCACCAGATCGAGGCCGGTGTGCAGGCGCCAGGCGTTGCGCGCGTCGGCCAGCCGCCAGCCGAACGGAGCCTGCTCGGTGGGCTGGAGAGCGAGGGGATAGCCCAGGGCCCCGGCCTGGTGCACGGGAAACACCCCTACCGGGGCCGGCCGGTAGCGGGACCGCAACGGTTCCGGCAGACGGTCGTTCTGGCCCAGGTCGCCCACCGGCACCTCCAGGGGTATCTCCGTCGGCCGGGGGGGCGGCTCCCCCATCGCCAGAAGGGGACGGGGACCCAGGGACAGGGGCAGCAGCCAGGGCAGGACCAGCGCCGTCAGAAACCGTCGGAAGCGGGAATCCATCCGGCTGCTGCAAGGGACCGTGCAGGCCTTGGTAACGCCCCCGGCCGCCGCTGCCAAGACGGGGATGGCGGGACGCGAATGCCCGTGGTGACCGGGACGGTCAGGAACCGGTGACCGGCTCGTGGCTCTGGGGCAGGACCGCCATGGCGCTGGCGATGGCGGTGTCCATCACGATGCGCAGGGCCAGGCAGGGATCGATCACCTCCCGCCCCATGGTGATGGCCTTCTGGGCCACCAGGCCGAACAGGATCGGCCACTCCACCGGCTCGGGGCAGAACCGCCGGGCCAGCGGCAGCAGGGCCGGCCAGAGGCTCGGCAGCGACTGCAGGGATTCCGGCGACGGCTGATGGGCCTCGGGCACCTGGGGCACGCCGAAGTCCCCCTGGCCGAGGTGCTCGAGGCCATGGCGCCACAGGGCCGTCGGGTCCGGCAGGGCCGTGCAGCCGGCCTGCTGGGCGGCGCCGGCGGCCAGACCCCAGGTGGAGTACGGCTCATGGAAGAGGGCCTGGACCAGCCCTTCCCCCACCAGGCAGGAGCCCCCGTCCCCGGTGCCGACCACGTGCAGCCCCGAGAGCTCCGCCCGGCCCGCCGCCCGGGAGCGGGCCCGCACGCCGGCCTGGCAGGCCTGGCCCGCCAGGGCACCGCAGACCGCCAGGAGCGATTCGACGTGCACACCCCGCTCGGACGCCATGGCCTTGAGAAGCCGGCGGCTGATCTCCTCGGCACCCAGGCGGGCCCCCACCAGGGGGTCCTGGGCCCGGCGGGCGGCGATGGCCTCATCCAGGGGATCGCGTGAGGGAGCTGTCATGGCCGCAGGGGATGGGGGTCAGGGGGGTCCAGCCCCAGCGTTCCCGGCCCCGGTCGCGCCCCCCGTCGCGCGTTTGGGGGGCGGGTCGGTCCGGCGGGGGACACGGATCACCACCGTGCCGGCAAGCTTGTCGTGCCAGCCCTGGCGACGGGGATCCCAGGCCGCCCAGAAGAAGCCCAGGAGCAGGGGCAGCGTGGAAATGAGATAGCCGATGTAGCGCAGGCACCACTGGCGCAGGCCAGGTTCGCCGCCGGTTCCGGCATCGACGATTCTCAGCCGCAGCATCAGCTTGCCGGGCGTGCCCTGCTTCCAGCGCCAGAACAGGATCACCACCAGGGCCGACACCACCGTGCTGACGACCAGCACCGCCGTCTCGTCAGGTACGGCATAGAGAAGGAGCGGCAGGGGGGCCGTGATGATCAGCATCAGCACCGAATCGATCAGCGAGGCCGCCGTGCGGACCCGGAATCCCGCGTAGGCGATGGCCGAGGCGGGGGAAGATTCACTGCGCTCCATGGGGCCATCCTCTCCTCCCGGCAGCGTCAGGGGCGGAGCGGTGTTAGGACTATGGAGCTTCTCTCCATCGTTCATGCGAGCCCTTACCTTTCTGTTCGCCCTGATGGTGGGTCTGGCCATGGCCTTTCTCGCACCGGCGATGGCCGGCGGCCACAACCAGGCCCCCGCAGCGATGGTGGCTCCGGAGATGGCCGCGATGGCTGACGAGCCCGCCGCGGACCAGCTGGTCAGCGACCTGCTCACCGACCTGAGCATCGATCCGGCCCCCGTCCTCGACGTCGCGGCCTGAGTCCCCACCACCTCACGCAACACAACGGTCGGGCTGGCACCTGAACCCATGGCTCGCACCCTGCTCGACCCACGTCTGACCCTGGTCTCCCTGCGGCCGGATCAGCCCCAGAGTGACCCCGCGGACAGCGCTGAGGCGCCCCGCCGCGGCAAGGGCTTCTCCGGATCGCCCTCCCGCGGCCAGGCCAAGGCCTCGGGCAGCAAGGGACGCCGCAAGAAAGGCACGGGTCTCTCCGCCGCCGACCACGGGCCCCTGGGCCGCAGCCCCAGCCTGGAAGCCATCGAGGCCAGGGCCCGTCTCGGCCTGGCCCTGGCGGGTCGGCTGCGCGAAACCGATGTCAACCTGGCCTGGAAGAAAGCCGCCGCCGAGCATCACCCGGACCGCGGCGGGCGCCACGCCACCATGCAGGCCGTCAACGCCGCCAGGGACGTCCTGCTGGGCAGGGGGCTGGGCTGAGGTTCAGCGCTCCGTGTCCTGCCCCCCTTGATCGGCCCCCCTGATCAGCTGCGCTAGATGAGCCCCGGCAGCAGCCACCAGCTGCTCTGGCGATAGGCCTCGAAACCGGGATAGCGCTCCGCCATCGAAGCTTCCTTGCCGATCATGCGGGGCAGGTAGAGCGCCAGCACGGAGGCGGGGAGCAGCCAGGCCCACGGCGAGCCGGCGATCACCGCGAAGCTGCTGTAGCGGAGCAGGTCGCCGAGGTAGTTGACATGGCGGACGCGGCGCCAGGCCCCGTCCGCCACCAGGGTGGCCCCCAGGACCTTGGCGGTGCCCTTCTGCACATCGGCCGCCGTGTTCAACAGCGATCCGAAGATGTAGAGGCTGAGCCCCAGGGCGATCGTCACCGGGCCGATCGGTACAGGATTGGCCATGGCCAGCCAGCCGGGCAGGGCGTAGAACACCCCGACATACAGCACCACAGCGACGGCCTGTGGCGGGCCCACCACCTCGGTGAAGAGCTGGGTGGTGCGCCAGGGGAACAGCACCTCCTCAAGCAGCCACCAGAGGCAGTAGCTGATGTGGAGGGCGAGGTAGATCGCGACCCGTTCCGACTCCAGCCCCAGCACCAGCGCAGGCACCAGCAGGGCCACGATGGTGGTCACCTTGGCGATGTTGATCGCTTGCAGCTGGGTCATCGGCAGCTGGGCCACCCGGAGCCCGACGGGGTTCCATGCTGGCAGGCGTCTCAGCGTCCCGGAGGGGCCGAGGCGGGAAAGCGCTCCAGGTAGGTGGCAACCGCCAGGGGGCGGCTCTGGCTGTAGCCCACCGGCAGCCAGAGGTCGCCGGCTGAGGAGGCGTAATGGATCTCCCAGTGGTACAGGCCCGTGAAGGCCGCCGGATCCATGCGCAGCAGCTCGGCGTAGAGCAGCACGGCCCTGACGTAATGCCGGCTGTTGTTGTAGCCCCACAGCCCCCGGCGAATGTCCCGCAGGCCTCCGCGTCGCACCAGGTAGCGGGCCGCCGCATGGATCGCGTCCTCGGGATCGCGGATGTCTCCCTTGCCGATGCCGGGCTCGGCCCAGGTGGTGGGGAGGAACTGCATCGGGCCCCGGGCATCGGCGACGGAGACGCCATCGATGCGGCCCATGCCCGTTTCGACCAGGTTGATGGCAGCCAGAACCTCCCAGGGAATCCCAGTGGCGGCGGAGGCCTCCCGGTAGTACCGCAGCAGGTCGGCGGCAGGCTCCGGGGGGATGATCCGCCAGGCGGGCACGACGGCCGGACGCCGCCCCCCCCGGTGCATGGCCAGAAACTCCCGACGGGCGGCCACATGGCGGTCCATCACCCCCTGCCAGCGGACGGGCAGGAAGCTCCGCACCCGGGCGGCCAGGGCCGGATCGGCGGCGAGCCGGCGATAGGTGACCTGCTGGCGATGCCCCAGCTCACCCAGGAGCCCGGTCGGAGTGTCGGCGGACCGCAGGGCAGCCTCCGCGGCGGCCAGCTGGGAGGCGATGGCGGCGGGGTCGGCCGGCAGCCGGGGATAGGCCCGCGGGGCCGGCTGTGGCGGGGCCGACTCCGTCGGCGAGGCTGGTGGCGACGCTGGTGCAGCATCCGGGGAAGAGGCGGCAGCGGGGCTCCCGGTGGGGCGGCCGGTGGGTGCCTGCGGCACCGACACGGTGACCGCCAGCGCCGCCGAGGCCAGCAGCAGGGCCAGCAGCACGGGGGTGACGACGCGCATGGGCAGGGGAAGCGTCGGGCGGGGGGGGAATCGGGCGATCAGGTCTTGGTCAGCCAGCAGAACTGGTAAGCCTGCAACACGATGCGGCTGCCGGACTGGGACGGCCGGCGGCCCGAGTGAAGATCCACCAGTCCATCGTGACTGCTGAAGACCGACGGCACCAGGCTGTCGAGATCGAAGAACCGGGGCTGGTCGTTGAAGTTGGCCACCACCAGGACCAGCTCGGATGGCCGCAGGGGGTTGGTCCTCACGAACGCCAGCAGATGGTCATTCTCCAGGGGCAGAATCTGGCGATTGTTGAAATCGGCGAAGGCTGAGATCTCCTTGCGAATCGTGATCATCTTCTTGATCGCCGAGAAGATGGTATGTTCCACGGTTCCTGGCTTCCGCCTGAGCTCCGCCTTGGCCCAGTCGATCTTCGGGCGATGCACCCAACGGGTGTCATTGCACTTGCTGGGGTCATCATAGAAGCTGTAGTCATTCAAGACGCCCAGGGCATCGCCGTTGTAGATGAGCGGGATTCCCCCGAACGACAGAATGACCCCATGCATCAGCAGGATGCGGCTGATGGCCGTGGCGATCAGGGCCTGATCCTTCGATTCGAGGGCCGACTCCAGACCGACAAGGGAGGCCAGGGACCCGCAGATGCGGGCATCGCCCGTGGTGTCGTTGGGCATGAAGGTGAGCCCGCGGGGGATGGCATCGAAATCCCCCTTGAAGTAGTCGATCAGGAAGCGCCGATGGGCGCGGGGCTCGTAACCAACCTGCTCAATGTCACTGTCATCGAAACCGAAGCCGATATCGTCATGGCAGCGGACGTAATTGAGCCAGGTGGCCCGCTCCAGCTTGTTGGGAAGGCTCTTGAGGCCCTGGCAGAGGAGCCGGGTGTTGCGGGTGGCCACCGCATCCCAAAGCAGCGCCATCAGGGTGGCGTTGTAGGCAATCTCACATTCCTTGGCCACGATGGCATCCTCGCCGAAGTATTTCGTGATTTCGGTGGGGGCGACGATGGCCTCGGCGATGAACAGGACCCCAGGTGCGGTCACCTGGCAGCAGTCCTTCATGAGCTGCAGAATGAGGTGGGCCTTGCGCTCGTTCTGGCAGGTGGTTCCCAGCTTCTTCCAGAGGAAGGCAACGGCATCGAGCCGCAGAACATCGACGCCTTGGTTGGCCCAGAACAGCAGCACATCGAGCATCTCGATGAACACCGCAGGGTTGGCGTAGTTGAGGTCCCACTGGTACTCGTGGAAGACCGTCATCACCCACTTCCCCATCTCCCCATTCCAGGTGAAATTGCCAGGATCGCTCTCAGGGAAGACTTCGGGCATGTTCTGCTCGAAGACATCCGGAATGTCCCTGTCGTCAAAAACGTGGTAATAATCCTGATAGTGCTTCTCCCCAGCCATCGCACGCCTGGCCCACTCGTGCTCATCCGATGTGTGATTCAGGACGATATCCAGAACCAACAGGATGTCACGCTTCCTGAACTCGTCGGCAATCCTGCGCAGATCATCGAGCGTGCCGACCCTGTCATCGATTTTGCGAAAATCGCTGATCGCATAGCCACCATCGCTCTTACCAGATGGGCACATCAGGATCGGCAGGATGTGCACCATGTTGATGCCCAGCTCCTGGAAGTAACTGATCTTGCTGGCCAGATCCGGCAGGTTCTCCGCGAAGCCATTGGAGTAAACAGCCATCCCGACCCACTTCTGGGAAAGGAACCAGTTGTAGTCATCCTCTCTCTGGATATCGAGGGATTCAAGATCAGGCGAGCGGTCGATGTAGCCTCTCGCCATGGTTTCGACCAGACGCAGAAGCTGCAGCTTGAAGTCGTCACGATGACCATAAAGGGTGACGAACAGCGAATGGATGGCGTAGAAGTTGGCGCCGAGCCTGGTGTAGAAATGGCGCAGGTCCTGGCGCCGGATCTCCGGTCGCAGATCGTCCAGAATCGCGTTCAACAGGGAGTGGGAGATCTGCTCGTACATCGGCTCAGCCGACCCCCCAGGCATTCAGAAACCTGGCGTAGACCGATGGGTCATCGATGGTGGCACCGCGCCGTGACACCAGGGCCGCGGCGAAGTCCCCGGCACGGCCAAGGCTCACGGCCCATGGCCACTGCTGGCTGAGCCCCAGCAGAAGCACGGCGGCAAACCCATCCCCCGCCCCCACCGTGTCGACCACAGGGCCGGCGGCGGCAGGGGCCACGGAAAGGATCTCGCCGTCACACCAGAGCAGGGCACCGAGGGCGCCGCGGGTGACGACCAGCGTCTCCAGCCGGTGACGCCCGGCAAAACGGTGCATCGAGGCGGCCAGATCGTCCCGATCGTCCCCGGGAGGGACGTCCGGGCTCAGCAGGGCCAGCTCCGCGGCATTCAGCTTGACGTGGTGGGCCCCATCCACCAGGGGCAGAACCGTCTCCGGCGACCACCAGGGTGTCCGCAGATTCACATCCAGGACGATCGGCCCCTGATGGCGCGACGTCAGGCTGGCCAGCGCCGCCGCCGATGCTGCATGGCGAAGGGCCAGGGTGCCGTGATAGAGGATCCCGCTGGCCGGAACCTGGCCAGGCTCGGGCGATGCGATGAAATCGTAGGCGCAGCCCGACACAATCTCATACGTGGGCTCGCCATCCACGAGGCTGACGCTCACGCGACCGGTGCCATGGATCGGATCGGTCTGCAGAGCGGACCC
The DNA here is from genome assembly GCF_024345635.1 of Cyanobium sp. Lug-B. Lineage (NCBI taxonomy): Bacteria > Bacillati > Cyanobacteriota > Cyanophyceae > Synechococcales > Prochlorococcaceae > Cyanobium > Cyanobium sp. Lug-B. The sequence goes on along the minus strand of NZ_JAGQBM010000004.1, from coordinate 52,689 downwards.
GTCCAGGCCCCAGTGCCCGATGGCGGAGAGAATCCGCTCGCCCCTGGCGTCCCTGCCGACCCGGCTGACGAGTCGGGGAGACTGGCCGAAACCCCTGAGGTGCCAGGCCACGTTGAAGGGGGCCCCGCCGAGGACCTCGGTGCCATCGGGGAAGCAATCCAACAGGACTTCGCCGAAAACGGTGATCGCACAGGGTGCCTGCATCCGGTCACTCCAGCTCCCGCAAGGCATCGGCATGAAAGTGGCCGATTCCTTCCAGGATGCCCGAACTGTAGTTGCCATTCATCCCCAGGAAGCCACCCCTGGCCAGATACAGACGTTCCTGGGTGCCCATGCGCATGGATTCCGCCACGGCCTGTGCCTTCACATCGGGGTGGGCATTGGCGACCAGCACGGCTGGCACGGAACTGGTGAGAACGGACAGGTCATTGCCACTGTCACCGGCAAAGATCGTCTGCTGACAGGACAGTCCCTGCTCGCGCATCAGAAACTCAATCGCCTGAAGCTTGCCCGCCCGCCGGGGAAGGATATCCAGCAGGCCGATGGCAGCGGCTTCATCAACACTGTGAACAAGACAGACGGCGACATCCCGTTCCTGCAGCCGGGCAAGGATCTCTCGGTTCAGGGTCGGAAGATCGGCCTCCCGTGGAACGAAGAAACTGAGCTTGTGGGAGTTCTGTCGGCTTTCCGGCTGCAGAGTCAAACCGGACACATCGGACAGCACCATCGCCAGATCGGACCATCCATCGCCTTGCCAGTCCGCCGAGATGTGCCTGGACCACGCCTCCAGAGGGGACCAGCCACGGTTCTGCCTGGCGTAGATGGAACTGCCCACATCGGCGATGATCCAATCAGGCTCAGGCAGTCCATAGTCATGGATCGCCTCCTCCACCAGGGCCAGATGTCGGCCACTGACGTAGGCCAGCAGCGTCTGGGGCCGGGAGACCAGCTGGGCGAAGGCCGGCCGGGCACCCACCGATTCGGTGGCCTCGCCGTTGGGCAGAAGGGTCCGGTCCAGGTCCGTGCAGATCAGGAGAGGTGGCATCAACGGGTGGCGACGGGCTGCGACATCAACGGAAAAAACCGTAGTGATCAATCGCTTCAAGGATGCCGGCTGCATGCGATCCCTCAGAGAAGTACACCCGCTCGGTATCGTTGAGCTGGTCGAGCTCATCGCGATGGGGGCTGTCCACGACCACGCCCAGCGTGTTGCCCCGGAGCATGTCCTCATCACCCCGGGAGCCTCCGTTCACCAGCACCTTCCCGAGGGGAATGTTCCAGCGGTTGGCCACGTACCGAAGGGCCTGTCCCTTGGAAGCGCGGGCAGGGACGAAGTCAAGGAACTGCCCGAAGGAAAGACTGGTGTGGGCGGACAGCTCATGCTGACGCAGGAGCGTGAGAATCTCCTCGAGGGGAGGCGCCTGGTGGTCATCGTAGTAATAGGAGAGCTTGAACCGGCTCTGGTGCTCCTTCTCCTGCAGGGTCAGTCCAGGCAGGGATTCCATGAGGCGTTGCAGGACCTGGGGGGTCCAGAGATGGTCGATGTGGTGGGTCCAGGCGATGTCCGTGGTCAATTGGGGTGGGGTGTAGATCTCCGTGCCGAGGCTGGTGATCAGGACATCGGGCATCGGGATCCCATGCACCTTCAGGAGTTTGAGCACGGAGTTCAGCCGTCGTCCGGTCGCAATGCCGAACAGAACCCTGCGATGGTGCTGCCGGATCAGCTTCACAAACTGAGCGAGAGCCTCAGGATCACCCAGCAGGGTGTTGTCGATGGCCGTGAAGATCGCGCGGGTGCGGGTCTGCACTGCCGGGGCCTTCGACAGAGGGGCCGGACGGGCCTTTTCGCGAGCCTGGAGGACCAGATCTCCCAGCCGTTCGAGATAGTTCCTGGCGTGGGCTTCCCACGAATAAAACCTGGCGACATTCACCAATCCGTTGCGGGAGAACGTGGACCACAACTCCCCATCCTCAAGAATCTGCAGCAGCGCCCTGCTGATGGAGGTCTCGTCAAGGGGATCAATCAGCAGACCATTTCTGCAGTTCCCGATGATGTCGACCGGCCCGCCCACCTCGGTGGCCACCAGGGGCAGCCCGCTCGCTGCTGCCTCCAGAAGCGTGAGCCCGAAGGGCTCGGTGAGGGCCGGGTTGACAAACACACCCTTGGAGGAGGCCGCTAACCGATAAATGTCGGCCACATCGCTGGGGGAATGGTGCTTGGGCAGGGCTACCAGCCCACTGAGCTCATGGCAGTCGATGACCAGGAGCAATTCCGTGAGGACGTTCTGGGCGCCTTCCTGGAGTTCACGGATGTCATTACGATTGCCGGCAATGATGACAAGATTCGCGAGCTTCTTGAGGCGTTCTGATGTCCCATAGGATTCCAGAAGAGAAACGATGTTCTTGCGTTTATCTGGCCTTGAGAGGGCCAGAATCATGGGCTTATCGGGTTCCCGGAGATACTTGCCAAGGGTGCTGGCAAAGGCGACGGGGCCATCCTCGGGGTCGGGGGGATGGAACTGATTCAGGTCGGTCCCCGGTGGAATGACCGACATCTTCTCCGGGGTGTAGCAATCGTAGAGCTCATATTGGTCTTCAATCTCATTATGCGTACTCGTGATCACAAGGTTGGCACTGTTCAGCACATCCTCTTCGGCACTGATCCTTTCAGCCATCCTGTAGCGCTGTTGAATCTCATCCACCGGCAATCCCAGGGCCAGAAGCCTCCGCAGCTTGTCCCGACCCAGGGAGTGGCCGGTGTGCACAAGGGGAAGGCCGGTGAGGTGGGAGAGGCGGACACCCACATAGCCGGCATCGGCATAATGGCTGTGCAGCACATCCGGTCGACGCGGCTGGCGATGGAGCCAGGAGTGAAGCTCATCTGTGAAGGCATCGAGATGGCCCCAGAGCTCTTCTTTTGGGAGGTAGAGATCCGGTCCGGCAGCGATGCGAATGATGCGTGCCTTCCTCTCAAGAGGCTCAACGGGCCTGGCGTAATCCGCAGACACCTCGGGATCCCGGATGCAGCGGGTGACCAGATCCACCTGGGCAACACCCGGTTGCTGGGCCAGGGCCCTGGTGAGCTCCACCACGTACTTTGTCTGTCCTCCGGTATCGGCATCACGACCCAATTCCAGATCCTCCCCGCGGATCAGGCCATGGATGCTGATCATCAGGATGTAAAGAGAACGGTCGGGGATATCCATCGGCATCGTTTCGGGGTCGGACAACCCTGGGGGCACTTCAAAAAATCACCCGACCCGTCCCATGCGCGACCGCGAGGGCTGGATTGTGGTGAATGAGTTGTGGTGAGAGAGAGGTGGTGATCGGAGCGCTAGACGCGCTGCTCGGTACGCATAGCGATTCTACCGCAAATCGCTGGTGACAACCCTTCCGATGGGGTGACACAGTCGTTGCATGGAGCTCTCACGACAACACCATCGAATAGCACACGAACAAACAAACCAGACCAAAGGTCACGTCCCGTGGTCGCCGCATCGACCCCACGTTGTCACCTGCCCGCCTGGACACGCCACCCTGCCGTCGATCGAGCCGTGGGCCTGACGCACGGGCTCAGCCCAGCAGCCAGCGCAGCATCAGGGCCAGCTGACCGACAATCCCCCTGCCGGTGAGCTCTTCGCCGATCAGGGCCGCCAGGAATCCGATCATCGCCACCCGTCCGTTGAGTCGCTCGACCCCGGCCAGGGCGGACCGATTCCAGGGGCGGGAGGTGGTGAGGCCCTCCCCGAACCGCTCCAGGGGCTCGTAGAGAAACGGCGGCTCGGCCGTGTCCGTACCGGGTTGCTGCCTGCTGTCTTCGTCCACGGATGATGCCCTCGGATGCGTCCAGCCTATGGGTCACCGCCAGAACGGTGGCACGCCCGCATGGTCCGGCTACAGTACAGGTGTACCAGAGGCCCGCCATGGCACCCGGCCAGATCGATCCTGCAGTGGCCCCGCTGCGGCGGGCCAACCCCCAGCGCTTCCGTGAAGCTCGAGCCGGCCACCTGGCCGTCGTCGCCATGGCCGGCAGGCCGTGGTTCATCGGCAGGATCTGCGAGCTCAGCGGCCCCACACCGGCGGATTTCGCCCGGGTGCTCAATATCGACACCGGCGACATCGAGAGAATCCCGGCACCCTGGATTGTCGAACTCATGGGCGACGGTGGACTTCTGAACGAGCGCCATCCTCGCTAGCGGATGATCAGTTCTCGAGCAGATTGATGCGGTACAGCACCTCCTCGAGGGCATCTGCAGCGGAGATGGCGCTGTAACGCTGCGGCTGATCCGGGCCGCAGCAGGAGGGCACCGGCGCCAGGACCGTCCAGGGCCGGGCATGGCAGAACTGCACGACGCTGTGGCGCTCTTCGGTGGCCCCCGGCGGCGCCACCACCCGATGCCAGCCGGTGGGGATGCGGCCGTTGGACAGACGCTCCAGCATCAGACCCGTGTTGATGATCACCCGCCCCTCCGGCGGGGCGGCCTCCACCCATTGCCCGGCCACATGCACCTGCAGCCCCGGCCCGGTGGCCCTGGGCAGGGCAGTGATCAGATTGATGTCCCCATGGGCCGCCGCCCACACATGGCCCTGCCCCGGAGCCTGGGCCATGGGGGGGTAGCGCAGGGCCCGGGTGAGGGTGGGGGCCTCACGCACCATCTCCTCGAAGAAGCCCTCGGCGCAGCCCATGCCCACGGCGATCACCCGCAGAAAGCGGCGCTGGAGATCGGCGATCGCCCGGTGGAACTCCCCCAGCACGGCGGTGATGCCGGGAACGGCCGCCTCCGGCAGGACCTGCTCGGGGTAGAGGGACGGGAACCGGAGCCGCAGGGGATGCCCGGGCGGCAGCGGTTCCGACCAGTTCAGCATCTCCTTCCAGTCCGGCTGGTCGTTGCCCGCGGCCGTCTCCACCAGCACCTCCGTGTAACCGGTCTGGCCGCTGGAGCCCGGGGCCCGGAAGCGCCGTTTGGTGTCGGCCTCGAGGGCGAAGAACCGCTGCAGGAGCCCGTAGGCGGTGTCCAGCAGGTCGACGGGCAGGTCGCTGCTGGTGTAGACGAAGCCGCTGGCCAGGCTGCGCCTCACCCCGTCGACCACGGCGTCGCGGGCGTCCGCGTGACCCCGCTCGAAGGCCAGCAGATCCACATCCAGAATCGCCTCGTGCATCGGGTGTCCCGCTCAGCGGCGGCCGTTGACGATCACCGGGCTGCCGCCGCCCCCGGCCGCCCCCGGCAGGGCCGGCACCACCGAGGTCTGGCCGTCCCACTTGTCGAGGAACAGCTTGTAGAGCACCTGATCGTCGAGGCTGGAGTTGAGGGTCTGGTAGCGCTTGGCCTCCTGCTCGGCGATCAGCACCTCCGTCTGGGCCCGCAGCAGCTGCTGCTCGGCGATCTGCTTCTGCTCGATGGCGGCGCGGTACTCCTCGGCGATCTGCAGACCGGTCAGATCCAGACCCTGCACGGTCACGTAGTCGAACTTGCGCAGCTCCTCGGCCACCTTCTCCTGCACCAGTTCGGAGATGGAGTTCCACTCGGTGGCGATGGTCACCAGTTCGTACTGGGAGAAGACCGACTTGAGGGCCTTCAGCAGGGACGGCTGGATCACCCGCGGATAGATCTGCTGGTCGTCGGTGGCGATGGTTTCGTAGATGCGGCCCGCTTCGGCGGGCTTCATGGCGTACTTCACCGTGGCCGTGGCCTGGATCACCTGCAGGTCCTTGGTGAGGGTGGAGAACTGCTCCGGCCGCACCTGGGTGCGCACATCGAAGAGGGAGGTGTTCTGGGCCAGGGGGATCTTGAGGTTGGCCCCGGGCTGTCGCGGCGCGCCGGTGACCTTGCCGAGGGTGGTGACCACCGCCACGCTGCCCGCCGGCACGATGAAGACCGTCTGGGTGAGCAGCACCAGGCCGGCGAGCGCGGCGGCGAAGACCAGCTGCCAGAGGCCGCCAAAGCCGTTGTCGGCCCCGGAGCGCATGGGGGATTGCATCGGAGACCTGGGCACCTGGGGAAGCGACGACCCTAGGCAGCGCCGCAGACCGGGGGCCGCCATGGTGGGGGCGCCCGATGGCCTGGGGAGGGCTGGTGCTGCGGTTCCTGCTCGAACTGGTCCCGCCCCTGGGTGTCGGCCTGCTGCTGGGGATGCGGTTCCCCGGGCTGCCCGGACGGCTCGCCCCGCCGTTGATCCACTGGGGCATCCCCATCAGCCTGGTGGCCCTGCTGCTGCGGGCGGGCTTCCGGGCCGAGCTACTCACGGCGGCCCTGATGGCGGCGGTCGCCTCGGGTCTGGGCCTGCTGCTGATGCGCCTGCCGGCTCTGGGCCGGCGCATCCCCGAGGGCAGCCTGCAACTGGGCTGCATCGTGGGCAACACGGGCTACTGGGGGCTGCCCGTGGCCCTGGCCCTGCTGCCGGCCGAGGCCATCGGCTTCACGATCGCCTTCGATCTGATGGCCACCCTGATCACCTGGAGCCTCGGTCCGCTGCTGGTGGAACGGCGCGCCAGCGGCGTCCGCCGCCAGCTGCTGGGGCTGGCCACCAGCCCGGCCATGCGGGGGCTGGCGCTGGCCGTGCTGCTGCAGCAGACCCCCTGGAGCGCCGCCCTGGCCGAGTGGCTGTGGTGGCCGGCCCGGCTGGTGGTGCTGGTGGCCCTGGCCCTGGTGGGGATGCGGCTGGGTCTGATGCTGCGGCGCCGCCCGGCCGGCCAGGTCGGGGGGAACGTCCTGGTTGCGCCCCTGGTGGGCAAGCTGCTGGTGCTGCCGGCGGCCATGCTGCTGCTGGCCGGCCTGCTGGGGCTGCCCTCCGCCTTGCGGGACGCGGTGGTGCTGCAGGCGGCGGCCCCCACGGCCCTCTCGGTGCTGCTGCTCACGGAAGCGGCCGGCGCCGGGCAGCGGCCGTCCCCCGAAGCCGGGGGGCCGCAGGCGGTCGAGGCGGTGGCGATGCTGGTGCTCTGGAGCACCGCCCTGGCCCTGGTCTCGGTTCCGCTGTGGTGGTGGCTGCTGAGCGGTCCGCTGGGGAGCTAGGACAGGCCGACACGCACTGCCCGTCCGCCTACGGCCATGGCCGGTTCCCTCGCCCAGCGGCTCGACCGCAGCCTGTCCCGTCTCAAGGGCATGGCCGTGCTGCCGGTGCTCATCCTGGCGGTGCCCTGGGCCCAGGAGATCATCGACCAGGTCTTCTTCGGGGGCCGCTGGAACCTGCCGATGGTGCCGGGGGGCCCCTTCCTCGGGGTGCTCACCGCCCCCTTCAGCCACGGAGGCTTCGGTCACCTGATCAGCAACAGCCTCTGGTTCCTGCCCCTGTCCTGGCTGGTCCTGGCCAAGAGCCGGGGCGACTACCTGGCGGTGTGGCTGGGGGTCTACGCCACGGCCATCCCGGTCTGGCTGTTCTGGCACCAGGCCAGCCATGGCCTCTCCGGGGTCATCTACGGGCTGCTGGGCTACCTGCTGCTGATCGGCTGGCTGGAGCGCCGCCCCCTCTCGATTCTGCTGTCGCTCACCGCGCTGGTCGCCTACGGGGGGGCGCTGCCCAGCCTGCTGCCCTTCCTGAGTCCCCCTGGGGTGAGCTGGATCGGCCACGCCTCCGGTTTCGCCGGCGGCGTGCTCGCGGCCCTGGCGATCCACCGGGAAAGCGGCAGTTAGCACCCATGGCGCCGCCCCCTGCCGAGCCCGGGCGGCCCCGCCCCGACCGCCGCCGCCGGGTGGCGCTTCTGGCGGCCGCCATGGCCATGGCGCTGCTGGTTCTGCCCCTGGCCACGGGTGTCCTGGGCGCGGTGGTCCCGCCACCGCCCACCAGCTACGACCTCGCGTGGCGCGCCCCCTTCAACCGTCCGGACCACTATCCGCTGGCGCGGCGGCCGGATCCGTCCCTCTACCGCCCCCACGGTGACTGGTTCGGTCGCCTGATCCTTCCGTCAGCGGCCGAGATGGTGCAGGGCGGCGGTGACTGGGTGTGGCTGGAGCTGGAGCAGGCCCCGGCGGACCACGAGGGCCTGGTCGGCCAGCGCCTGCGGCTGGGCTGGCGGGACGAACCGATGCTGCGGGCCCTGGTGGGCAAGGTGAGCACCCCGGTGCGGCTCGGGGAGCAGGCCGCTCTGGCGGCGCAGCAGGGCAATGTCGTGCCCAACCGCCTCGACGGCCGCAACGACGTGGGGCCGCTGCAGACCCTGGCGGGGGCCCATCCCCACGACGACATCACCGTGGCGCTGGAGGAGGTACGCGTCGAGCGGCGGGATGGCGACACCGTGCTCCGGATCGGTCGCCCGCCCCTGCAGAGCACGGGACGCTGGGTGGCTCTGGTGCGGCTGCTCTCCCGGGACCCTGCCGACCCGGAGCGCTTCCGGGTGCAGCACTACGACCGGGGCCGGGGGAACTTCGGCGGCCCGATCGAGACGGTGCGACTGCCCCGCCAGCCCCCCGATCGCCATGGCCGGCGCTTCTTCGACCCCCAGGGACTGCTGGAGTCCCCCGTCGGCACGGACGGCTGGTACCTCTATGGCGCCCCGGACAGGGCAGGGACCTTCACCGCCCAGGCCCTGGAACCGCGCCGCCTCACCCGTCTGGAGAGCGACCGGGTTCTGCGGGGCACCGCGGCCGGCCTCAACGCCATCAGCCGGGTCAACTGGAGTGATGGCGAGACCCGGCGCGGCCGCTTCAGCCGGGTGGGCCTGGTTCCCGATGGGGAGCAGGCCCCCTGGCAACCCGGTGACCGCTCCCTGGTGATCCACAACTTCGGAGGCATCGGCGGGCCCGATGGCGAGCCGATCAGCGGCTTCACGGTGACGGGCCACTTCGCCTTCGGCGCCGCCCGGGTCGTGCGCGATCCCTTCACCGGGGAGCCCCGCTTCGACCTGCGCTACCACCAGATCTACGCCAACAATCCCAACGGCATCGTCTCGGGCAGCCAGGACTGGAGCGCCTACACCGGCAACCTGCAGCGGGGCTGGCTCGGGACGCGGCCGATCTCGGACGTGCTGGTGCGCACCGATCCCCTGCTCCTGGAGGAACTGGCGATCCAGGCGGAGGTGCTGATGGCCCGCTACCGCAGCGGTGACGGCGGCGGGGTCTCCCTGGTGTCGCCGGCCATCTCCTGCGTGCAGGATTCCAGCCAGGCCCTCTGGATCGCCATCGACCAGCTGCGCCGCCGCCGCCGCGAGCTCGACGGCACCGAACTGCCCCGGCTCGCCTCCCTGGCCCGCTCCCTCGATGCCCTGCTCACCCCCTTCGGCATGGTGCGCGCCGACTGGCGCCACAACGCCTCGCTGATGGACCGGCCCGGCGATGCACCGGACCGCTTCAGGGCCAGCCCCAGCCTCTGGGATGGCCTGCTCAGCTGGCGCTCGATGCTGCCCCGCCGCGCCCACGACGAGATGGCCCGGGTGTTCCTGCGCCACGGGGATCCGCTCCATGTCCTGCGCACCAACCAGCTCCCCGGCGCCGACCGGCGCCTGGCCCCCCTGGCGCCGACCCAGCTGCTCGGTCAGCTGCCCGTGGTGGGGCTGGCTTTGCCCCGGCTGATGGATGCCTTTTTCACGCCCCTCGCCGGAACCGGCCTTTCCCTGACGGCCCTGCTGCTGGGGGCCTACGCCGCCCTCGCCCTGCCCCTGGGGCGCCGCAGCGGCTTCCTGCCGGCGACGGCTTCAGCGCTGCGGCCCTGGCTGCTGCTGCGCCGGGCCCCGGCCCTGCTGCTGTCCCCGGCCCTGGTGGAGGAGACCCTGTTCCGGGCCGCCCTGCTCCCCCATCCCCTGGAAGGTCTGGGCGCTGCGGCCACCCTCGCCTGGGGGGCCCTGAGCGTGGGGCTCTTCGTCGCCTGGCATCCGCTGGCCGGCCGGCTCTGGTACCGCCAGGGCCGCAAGCTTTTCGACGACGGCCGCTTCCTGCTCCTGGCCGCCCTGCTGGGGGTGACGTGCGTGGCCGCCTACCAGCTCACCGGGTCCATCGCGGCCCCGGTGCTGATCCACTGGCTGGTGGTGCTGGTCTGGCTGGAGCTGCTCGGGGGCCGCCGCTGGCTGGTCGAGGGGGCTCAGGGATAGGCGTTGGGCACGAAGAACTGTTCGTTCATCGGGGGGCGCTGGTAGTCGGCACCGCTCTTGCGGGGCGGCAGTTCGATCGCCTTGGGGGTCATGTCCTCGTAGGGGACCTTGCTGAGCAGGTGACGGATGCAGTTGAGCCGGGCCCGGCGCTTGTCATTGGCCTCGACGGTGAACCAGGGGGCCTCCGGGATATTGGTATGGGCGAACATCTCGTCCTTGGCCCGGGAGAACTCCACCCAGCGGTCCCGGGATTCCAGGTCCATCGGGCTCAGCTTCCAGCGGCGGGCGGGATCCTCCAGGCGGGAGCGGAACCGGGCCTCCTGCTCGTCATCGCTGACGGAGAACCAGTACTTGATCAGGGTGATGCCGCTGCGCACCAGCATGCGCTCGAATTCCGGACAGGAGAGCATGAATTCATCCACCTGCTCCGGCGTGCAGAAGCCCATCACCTTCTCGACGCCGGCCCGGTTGTACCAGCTGCGGTCGAACAGGACGATTTCCCCGGCGGAGGGGAAGTTCTCGACGTAGCGCTGGAAGTACCACTGGGTCTTCTGCTGGTCGGAGGGGGTGCCCAGGGCCACCACGTTGCAGCCCCGCGGGTTGAGCGGCTCGGTGATGCGCTTGATGGTGCCGCCCTTGCCGGCCGCATCCCGGCCCTCGAACAGCAGGATCATGCGGTACCCCACATGCTTGGCCCAGTACTGCATCTTGACCAGCTCCACCTGGAGCCGGGCCAGTTCCTTCTCGTAGAACTTGCGATCCAGCTTGGGGGGGCGTCCCTCGGAATGGTTGGCGAGGTCGTCGAAGATCGGAGAGGGCCTGTAGAGATCTGACTCACTCACACCGGAGGAGGCGAGACCGTTGCCATAGGCGCTGTCCGAGCGGTGCTTGCCTGCGGAGTCCTTCTTCTTCGGCGACTTGATCTTCAGGGTCTTGATCTTGAGACCACTCTTGTCCTTCTTGCCCATACCTTTGCCCTTCCTGCCGACAGTGGTGTGCTGTCTACGGAATAGCGGGTCAAAGGGAGCCCGAGAGCAACAAGGGACACCCGACGGCAAAGCGAGGGATTTTCTTCATGTTGGCGCCGGTGCCGGCGCGCCGCCCGTGGAAGCGAAGAAAGGGGTCGGCAGGTCGGAGGCGGCCACCCACTGGGCGATCAGCTGCTCTTGCCGCACCAGCCGGTAACGGTTCCTCTCGCTGGGATGCTGCCGGTACTGGTCCCTCAGACTCTCCAGCCTGGCCATGAGGGAGTGGTAGACGGGGTGGTTCTTGTTCATCACCTCACGGGGGAGGCATCAACAGGGGGAGGGAGGGCTCAGCCGGCGACGCTGACACCGGGGGCCCACTGGGCGATCAGCTGCTCCTGGCGCACGACGCGGTACCGGTTGAGCTCGTTGGGGAGGTGGCTGTACTGCTCGTTGAGGGAGCGGAGCTGCTGCAGCAGCGCGTTCATCACGGGATGGTCTTCGTACATGCCGGGGATTCGTCTGCTGCCCAAACCTTAACTGAATCGGAAGGGGTGCCACCCCCCGGCGTCGGGCTGGTCAGGGAACCCCCATGGCGCTCGCCTCTGGCCGATCGGCGACCGGCGCGGGAATGTCCCCGGATGGGGGGCGCGCCCCGGCCGCCGATGGACGACAGTGGATGGATCTCTGCGGGGCCTGCCCCGAAGGATGGCCGATGACCGCCCGATCGCTTCCAGCGTCCCTGCCGAAGGTCACGATCCCGAAAGTCACCATCGGTGAACTGGAGGCCAATTATTCGATGTATTGCAAGGCTCTGCGCCTGCTGGTCCGGGAAGGTCGGACCCTCAAAAAGATCCAGCGCACGGTCTGCTGGCACCGGCTCGAGCAGCTGCACCAGTGCCTGCCGAGCCAGTACAAGGACCCGGACTATCTCTTCCTACTGCTGCGCCGCGAGACCAACCGCAAGGCGGCCGGTCTCCCCTGCCCTACCTGAGACCCGCGCCCGAATCCCGTAGCAACCGTCACAACCGTCCCGCCCGGGGGCCTTCAGGATCACTGAGCGGATATTGCTTCTAGGGTTCCGGTCCCCCATTGCAGGCCTTGCCATTTCTGGCACTGCCGGCAACCGGGGGGATGCCTGGTCCGAGAGAAGCGCACCCACCGGATGCGAGAACCCTGTTCTCACCGGTGCGTGGCACGGAGGGACAAAAGCCCGGGAGACCGCCCCATCCCCACCGTGCCCAGAGGTCCGAATGAACGATCCGTCCAGCGGCCGCCCGTCCGATGCGGCCAGCGCCTTCGACCGGGGGCCCCACCCGGCCGGCAGTGAAGGGGCCCGGGCCCTGGAGAAGGAAGCCTCCCTGCCCCTCACCGGCTGGCAACAGGAAGTCGACCTGGGACACCGCTATGGCCTGGAGGCGGCCGCGAGCATCGTCGACCGGCGCATCTCCACCTTCTCCCGCGGTGAACTGCCCCATTTCGCGGGCATCAACACGTTCATGAAGGCGCCCTACATCGAGGATGTGAACCGCGTCGGCGAGTTCGACGTGGCGGTGGTGGGCGTTCCCCACGACAGCGGCACCACCTACCGGCCCGGCACCCGCTTCGGCCCCCAGGGCATCCGGCGCATCTCGGCCCTCTACACCCCCTACAACTACGAGATGGGGGTGGATCTGCGGGAGCAGATCACCCTCTGCGACGTGGGTGACATCTTCACCATCCCCGCCAACAACGAGAAGAGCTTCGATCAGATCTCCAAGGGCATTGCCCACGTGTTCGCCAGTGGCGCCTTCCCGATCATCCTGGGCGGCGACCACTCGATCGGCTTCCCCACCGTCCGGGGCGTCTGCCGCCACCTCGGCGACAAGAAGGTGGGCATCATCCACTTCGATCGCCACGTCGACACCCAGGAGACCGACCTGGACGAGCGCATGCACACCACCCCGTGGTTCCATGCCACCAACATGGCCAACGCCCCGGCTGAGAACCTGGTGCAGCTGGGCATCGGCGGCTGGCAGGTGCCGCGGGAGGGGGTGAAGGTCTGCCGCGAGCGGGGCACCAACGTGCTCACCGTCACCGACATCTGCGACATGGGCCTGGAGGCGGCGGCCAAGTACGCCATCGAGCGGGCCACCGACGGCACCGACTGCGTCTACATCTCCTTCGACATCGACTGCATCGATGCCGGTTTCGTGCCGGGCACCGGCTGGCCCGAACCGGGAGGGTTGCTGCCGCGCGAGGCCCTCAAGCTGCTGGAGCTGATCGTGCGCAACGTGCCCGTCTGCGGCCTTGAGGTGGTGGAGGTCTCCCCCCCCTACGACGTCAGCGACATGACCTCCCTCATGGCCACCCGGGTCATCTGCGACACCATGGCCCACCTGGTGGTGAGTGGTCAGCTGCCCCGCAAGTCAGCCCCCGCCTGGCTCTCCAGGGACTGCAACATGCAGGTCGACCGCGCCTGGAGATAGGGCATGCATGAAGTCGACATGACGCGCTGCCTGCTGCTGTCCATGAACGAGTGGAAGCAGCAGCACGCTCCCCGGGTGCCGGCGGTGGATCGGGTCCATCTCGAAGTGGGCACCTTCACCTGCGTCGAACCCGACCAGCTGGTGGTCACCTGGGCCGATGCCGTCAAGGGCAGCTGGCTCGACGGCGCCGAGCTGGTGATCGAGTCGGTGCCCCTGGTGGGGCGCTGCGTCCGCTGCCAGGCCACCTACAGCCCCGACCCGGCCGACGGTTTCAGCTCCCCCTGCTGCCACCACCCGATGGAGGAGATCGTCAGCGGCCGTGAACTGCGGATCCGCTCCGTCGCCTACAGCTTCGAAACCGCCCCGTCCACCAGCCCCGCCTCGCCTACCGCACCAACCACCGCTTCCCTCCCCACCGCCGCCCGCTGATCCGCCATGCACATGCCCCTCGAAGACACCCTCGGCCTCAACCTGCTGGCGGCCAACCAGCACCGGGCCGACCACAACCGCGAGCACTTCGACGCCTGGAACCTGCTCTGCCTCAACGTGATGAGCAGCCCCGGCGCCGGCAAGACCTCCCTGCTGGAGCGCAGCCTGGCCGCCCTCGCCGGCCGCTGGGCCATGGCCGTGCTCGAGGGCGACATGACCACCCTGCTGGATGCCGAGCGTCTGGAGGCCGTGGGGATTCCGGTGGTGCCGATCACCACCGGTCGTGCCTGCCACCTGGATGCCGCCATGGTCAGCGGCGGCCTCAAGCTGCTGCGCCAGCGGCTCGATCCCGCCGCTCTGGACATCCTCTGGGTGGAGAACGTGGGAAACCTGGTCTGCCCCGCCGAATTCGCCATCGGGGAGCACCGCAAGGTGGCGCTCCTGAGCGTCACCGAGGGGGACGACAAGCCGCTCAAGTACCCGGTCATGTTCCGGGAAGCCGACTGCGTCCTGATCACCAAAGTGGATCTGCTGCCCCACCTGCCGGTGGATGTGGAGCGGATCGAGGCCCACATCCGCCAGGTGAACCCCCGCACCGCCGTGTTCCGCCTCTCCGCCACCACCGGAGAGGGTTTCGAGGCCTGGCACGACTGGCTCGACGCCCAGCGCCAGGCCGTCCAGACCTCCCCCGCCCTGATGCACGCCTGATGAGTCACCAGCATCCCGCCTCCGACCCCACCACGGCCCTGCAGGCCGACCTGCGTTCCAAGGGGGTCCGCTACGCCCTGGCGAGCTTCGTGGATCTGCACGGGGTGAGCAAGGCCAAGGCCGTGCCCCTCGAGCACCTCGGCCAGATGATGGCCGGCTCCGAACTGTTCACCGGGGCAGCCCTCGACGGCGTTCCCCAGGAGGTGAGCGACGACGAGGTGGCCGCGGTTCCCGATCCCGCCAGCGTCACCGTGCTCCCCTGGCAGCCGGAGGTGGCCTGGTTCGCCAGCGACCTGCACCTGCACGGCCGGCCCTTCGAGGCCTGCAGCCGCCACATTCTCGGCCGGGTGCGCCAGGAGGCGGCCGCCATGGGCTTCCGCTTCAACCTCGGCATCGAGACCGAGTTCTTCGTGCTGAAGAAGGGGGCCGCGGGGGGCTGGGTCCCCTTCAGCGACCGCGACACCCTCGACAAACCCGCCTATGACGTGCGCGGCCTGCTCGACAACCTGCCCTGGCTGGACGAACTGGTGCAGGCGATGAACGGCCTGGGCTGGGGGGTCTATTCCTTCGACCACGAGGACGGCCCCGGCCAGTTCGAGACCGATTTCGACTACGCCGACGTGCTCACCATGGCCGACCGGCTCACCTTCTTCAAGCTGATGGCCAAGGAGATCGCCCATCGGCACGGTCTGCTGGCAACCTTCATGCCCAAGCCCTTCGGGGATCGCACCGGCAGTGGCGCCCACTTCAACATGTCCCTGGCGGACGTTCAGACCGGGGCCAACCTGTTCACCACACCCGAGGCGACCCCCGGCAAGGTCACCCGGCTGGCGGAACATTTCATCGCCGGTGTGCTGCGCCACGCCCCCGCCATCTGCGCGGTGATCGCCCCGACGGTCAACAGCTACAAGCGCCTGGTGGCCCAGGGGAGCATGTCGGGATTCACCTGGGCACCGGTGTTCGTCTGCTACGGCAACAACAACCGCACCAACATGCTGCGCATTCCCTCACCCGGTGGCCGGGTGGAATGCCGAGCTGCCGACATTTCCTGCAACCCCTATCTCGGCGCTGCCCTGATGCTGGCGGCCGGGTTGGAAGGGATCCGAGAAGAACTGGATCCCGGCGCCCCCAACCTGGTGAATGCCTACACACTCAGCGCCGCGGAACGGGCCGAACGGGGCCTGAACATGCTGCCCCGAACGCTCGGTGAGGCGGTGGAGGCCTTCGCGGCCGATCCACTTGCCGAAAGCGTATTCGGTGATGCCATGTTCCAGGCGTTTGTCTCCTACAAACGTGAAGAGTGGGAGTCCTACCACTCGGCTGTTTCCGAATGGGAACAGCAGCGTTACCTGGAGTTCTTCTGAGCCTCTTCACGGGGGGCTCCCTTCACCCATCCACCCACGCAACCAGGTCTCGAACCCAGCCCACTTTCCAGTTCACCATCGACTCGGAAACGCGCCTGAACCGGTCGTCTTCCCATCCGAGCAGCCACCGCCCCTCCCCCGATTTCCTGATGTTGAAAGCCACCTTTTTCCGTCGTCAACGCCGGGCCATCGCCCTCGCCCTGATGGCCGCCCTCGGGGGAGGATTGCTGGCCGGTTGCCAGCAGCCGGCCAGCCAGGAGACGCCCGTCAAGATCGGCTACAGCGCCTGGCCGGGCTGGTTCCCCTGGAAGGTCACCGAGGTCAAGGGGCTGTTCGACAAGCAGGGGGTGGCGGCTTCGATGCAGTGGTTCGACGGCTATCTGGATTCGATCAACGCCCTCAACGCCGGCCAGCTGGACTGCAACAGCCAGACCCTCAACGACACGATCAGTTCGGTGGCGGGTGGAGCGGATCTCCAGGTGGTGCTCCAGAACGATTTCTCCACCGGCAATGACCAGATCATCGCCGCGGCCGAGATCAAGTCGATCCCTGATCTGAAGGGCAAGAAGGTCGCCGCCGAGGAAGGCACCGTCGACCACTTCCTGCTGCTGAAGGTGCTCAAGGATGCGGGCCTCTCCGCCAAGGACATCACCTTCGTTCCCCTCGAAACCGGTGCCGCCGCCGCCGCCTTCGCGGCGGGCAAGGTGGATGCGGCGGGCGTTTATGCGCCATTCACCACCCAGGCTCTGAAGCGGCCGGGTAGCCGGGCCCTGGCCACCTCCAAGGATCACCCCGGGGCGATCAGCGATCTGCTCGTCTGCCGCACGGAATTCGTCGCCAAGAATCCCGAGAAGGTCCAGAAGATCGTCAACGCCTGGTTCGCCACGCTCGCCACGATCAAGGACGACCCCGCCGGCACCCTGCCGATTCTGGTGGAACGCTCCGGCGTGAGCGAGGCCGAGTTCAAGGAGTACAACGCCGGCACCACCATCCAGACCCTCGAGGAGAACCGCAGCAACTTCAAGCCGGGCACCACGATGCTGTCGCTGCCCTATGCCGCCGAGCAGATCAGCGCCTTCCTGGTGGAGACGGGCCTGGCCAAGACCAAGCCCGACCTCACCAACCTGCTGAATTCCCAGTTCGTCGACAACGCCCGTTGAGCACCATGGCCCGGTCCCCCGCCCTGCGCCGCCTCCTCAGCCACCCCTGGGTTCTGGGGGTGCTCGGCATCCTCACCGTCTTCCTGATGTGGTGGCTGGTCACCGCCAGCGGCATGGTCGACAAGCTCTTCCTGCCGAGCCCCGGAGCGGTGTGGCTGGCGGGCAGCGACCAGTTCCAGCGCGGCATCCTGGTGGCGGATGCGGTGGCCAGCATCCAGCGGGTGTTCATCGGCTTCGCCATCTCGGCAGGGCTGGCCCTGCCGATCGGCATCGCCATGGGCACGAACCGGACCATCTGCCACTTTCTCGAGCCACTGATGGCGCTGATCCGCTACATGCCGGCGCCCGCTTTCATCCCCCTGCTGATCATCTATTTCGGTCTTGAGGAGTTGCCGAAGGTGATGCTCATCTTCATCGGCACCTTCTTCTTCAATACCCTGATGATCATGGATGCGGTGAAGTTCGTTCCCTCCGAACTGGTGGAAACGGCCCTCACCCTGGGAGGCCGGGGCCTGCCGATCCTGACCCGGGTGGTGGCCCCCTACATCGCCCCCCAAGTGCTCGACACCTACCGGATCAACATGGCCTCGGCTTGGAACCTCGTGATCGTCGCCGAACTGGTGGCCGCCAACGAGGGACTGGGTAAACGCATCAGCCTGGCCCAGCGATTCCTGCGCACCGATGAGATCTTCGTCGGCCTGATCGTGATCGGACTGATCGGCCTGATGATCGATCTGGGTTTCCGGTTTCTGATGCGACGGTCCTGTTCCTGGGCCAATTGAACCCCATGCATCTCCAGGTTTCCCAGGTCTCCAAGAGTTTCGGCGAGGGGCGGGATCGCAAGCTCGTTCTCGAGAACATCAGCTTCGAACTGGTCTCGGGTCAGTTCATGGCCCTGGTCGGCAGTTCCGGCTCCGGCAAGTCCACCGTGATGCGGCTGATCGCCGGTCTGGAGCGGCCCAGCGAAGGCACCATTCAGCTGGATGGCGTGCCGGTCCGGCGCCCCGGCTCCGACCGGGGCATGGTGTTCCAGAAGTACAGCCTCTACCCCTGGCTCACGGCGGCGCAGAACGTGGCCTTCGGCCTGTCGCTCCAGGGACGGGACAAGGCGGAGATCCGCGAGCGGACCGCCTACTTCCTCGACGTGGTCGGGCTGGCGGACGCGGCCCGGCTGCTGCCCCGGGAACTCTCGGGGGGCATGCAGCAACGGGTGGCCATCGCCAGGGCCCTGGCGACAGAGCCCAAGGTGCTGCTGCTGGACGAACCGTTCGGGGCGCTGGATCTGCAGATCCGCGAATCGATGCAGGAATTCCTCCACGACCTCTGGAAGCGCACCGGACTCACCGCGCTGCTGATCACCCACGACATCGAGGAGGCGCTGCTGCTGGCCGGCACCGTTCACATCATGGCGCCGCGGCCCGGCCGGATCGTCCACAGCGTCGATGTCCGTCTGGATCGCTCCGACCTGCGCCACCTGCGCGTGTCCCAGCCCTTCCTGGAGCTGCGGGAGGAACTGGCCAGCCGCCTGCGCAGCCTGGATGGTTCCCTGCTCTGAGCGTTCCGTCCGACCCGTCCTGACCCACCGTTCCATGGACACCGCCACCCGGGCCGCCTTTCTGCCGCCGGATCTCTACGGCTCCCCGGCCGTCGCCGCCCTCGAGCGCGAGCACTACGCCACCCGCTTCTGGCACCCCGTCGCCGCCGCCGCCGATCTGCCGCCGGGGCATGTGCGGGCGCTGGAGCTGCTGGGGCTTCCCGTACTGCTCTGCCACGGCCGTGATGGGGCCGTGCGGGCCTTCCGCAACCGCTGTCCCCACCGGGCCGTGGCCTTCCACGAGCCGGCGGAAGGCAGCGTGGCCTGCCGCCGGCTGGTCTGCCCGTACCACGGCTGGACCTACGACCTGGGCGGAACGCTGCTGGCGGCCGCCAGGGAAGGGGAGTTCGTCGACCCGTTCGAGCGCGGCGCCTGGCCGCTGGAGGCCCTCGACTGCCAGGTGCGGGCCTCCCTGATCTGGGTGGCCCTGGGGGCCGAGCCGATCCCCATCGACGACCAGCTGGATCTGCCGCTGCAGGAAGCCCCCGACGCCCTCGCCCGAACCCTGGTGCCCCTGGCTTTCCACGAACGGGGGCTTGCCTGCAACTGGAAGATCGCCCACGACAACACCCTCGACGACTACCACGTCGCCATCGCCCATCCCACCACCCTGCATCGGCTGCAGGGCCCGGTGCGCGACTACCGCCATCGCTTCGGCACCTGGGCCAACGTGCTGGCCACCCCCTCACCCGAGGGGGACGGTGCGTTTCTCACCTTCGGCCTGCCGCCTTGGAACCACCTGCTGCTGTGGCCCGACGGACGGCTGGCGATGATCCAGTTCCTGCCCGAGACGCTGGACACCTGCCGCATGCAGGTGTGGCTGCTGGGGCCCGCCTCACGCCAGGACGAAGGGGAGGCACTGATGGCGGAGATGGTCCATTTCCTGGCCGAGGACCGGGCCCTGGTGGAATCGGCCCAGCGCGGTTACAGGGAGGGTTTCCGCACCGGCCCGCCGCACAGGCTGGAGGCCCGGATCCTGCACCAGCAGGCGATCTACGCGGCGCTGCTGGAGCCCTGGTACGCGTCGGGGCGGATGCCCAGGTAAGCGGCCTCCTTGAACAGGGCGCGCTTGGCATCGGCGTCCTGGCGCTGCTCAGCGATGGCATAGCGGGCCCGCAGGGAAGCGACCAGGGCGGCCCGGCGGGGATCGGACCCATCGCTGGAGCGGCTGGCCGACGGTGAGACGGTCGGGGCGTCGATCACGTTCATCATGACGTCACTCTGTTCACTATGAACACAGCTTATCGCTGTTTCCGGCTAACGGCTGGCTACGCAACCACTGCGCCATCGCCACGTTGATCGTCAGCAGGTCGGCCACCGGACGGTCGGTGAACGGCAGGGTGGGCATGTAGCCGTCCGGTCCGAACTCGGGGGTGAAGCTGGGCGGGGCAGCACCACGCTGGAGCGCCCTTTCGGTGAACAGGCGCCAGCAGGCCCGGTGGGCCGCGAGTGCCTCCGCATGCTCCGGGGCGAAGGGATGGGACACCTGGGGACCCTGGGCATGGCCCACCCGGGCATGGATGTGGTCGACCCGGTCGGCCATCAACCGCACCGGCGCCAGATCCGGGGTCATCAGCCGCTCCGCCACGACGCACCAGTGGCTCAGGTCGGCCGTGAGCCGCAGACCCGGCACGGCCTCGAGCAGCGGCGCGATCGTCCAGGGCATCCCCAGGCAGCGGGAACGGTGGGTCTCGAAGCTCACCGCCAGGCCACTGGTCGCCGCCAGCGTCTGGGCCTCGGCCAGGAAGGCCTGTTGCCGCTCAAGGGGCCAGGCATCGCTGCCGGTGAGCACGGTCACCCGGTGGGGGCGAAGCGCGGCGCAGCGGCGGAGCTGGTCGTCCAGTTCCGCCAGGTGCTGCGCCGGCGTGACGGCCAGCTCCGGCACGTAGCCGCCGCCGGTGACCACCTCCAGCACCAGGGGTCTGCCGGACCCCAGCAGGCGGGCGGGTCCGGCCGGGTCGCTGACCAGGGATGGATGGAGGATGTTCAGCTCCAGCCCGTCGAAGCCCCCCCGCTCGGCCGTCTCCAGGGCGGTGGCCAGGGGGCCCTCGAAGCCCCAGAGGGAGAAGAACAGCAGGGAAGGCACTGGAGGGGCACGACGCGGGGCCCACTCTTCCCTGCCGCCGGCCGGCGCCCGGTAACCATCCCCACCGCCCCACCCGGAGCAAGTGTTCGTGACGAACGGTGTGCGGCCGACCCCGGGCGGGACAGTGGATCCACGACATCTCCCATGCGCCGGCCGACGGCGACCTTCGTGACCGCCTCCCCACCCTCCGCGCCACCGGCGGCCGGCCCGGGCGCCGCCGAGCCGCTGCTGTCCGCTCCGCTGCTGCAGCGCCTCAACGAGCGTCGCGACGGACCCGGCTGGCGCCGGCTGACCTTCCACCTCGCGGTGCTGGGGCTCGGGGCCCTGCTCTGGGGATGGCCCTGGCCGCAGGCCCTTCCCGGCGCTGGGTCCTGGGCCCTGCGTCTGACGGGCCTGCTGCTGCTGGGCTGGGGCCTGGCCTTCGGCTTCTGCGCCATGCACGAGTGCGGCCACCGCACCGCCTTCGCCGGCAAGGGCCTCAACGACACCGTGGCCTGGTGGGCCGGACTGCTGAGCTTCTACAACGCCGACTACTACCGCCGCTACCACCAGTGGCACCATCGCTTCACCCACCAGCCGGGCCTCGATCCGGAGCTGGAGGAGGCCCCCCCCAGCACCCTGGCCGCCTATCTGCTGGAGCTCAGCGGGATTCCCTGGTGGATCGGCAAGCTGCGGGGCCACACCGCCGGCCTGCGCGGTGACTTCGGCGGCAGGCCCTACATCCCCGCCGAGGCGGCCGCGGCCGTCACCCGCTCGATCCGGCTCCAGGTCGCCGTCTACGCCGCCCTGCTCGCCGCCTCCTTCTGGCAGGGCAACGGCGCCCTGTTCTGGTACTGGCTGCTGCCCCTGGCCGTCGGCCAGCCCCTGCTGCGCTTCGTGCTGATGGCCGAGCACGGGGGCTGCAGCACCGACAGCAACGGCCTCAGCAACACCCGCACCACCCGGACCCTTCCTCCCCTGCGCTGGCTGATGTGGGAGATGCCCTTCCACGTCGAGCACCACCTCTACCCCTCGGTACCCTTCCACGCCCTCGCCGAGGCCCATCGCCATCTGGCCCCCCACGAGGTGCACACAGGCCAGGGCTATCTGTCGGTGCACCGCGACTTCCTGCGCGATCCCGCCCGTCTGGCCCTCCCCTGAATCCCACTCCCTTGCCCGCCAGCCCAGCCCCCCCGCGCCGCTTCGCGCTCGGGGACCTTCCCCTCGCCGCCGGGGGCACCCTTGCCTCCGCCTGGCTCGACTACCGGGTCTACGGAACGCTGGCCAGCGACCGCTCCAACCTGGTGCTCTATCCGAGCTCCTACGGCGCCTGGCCCGAGGACATCGACTGGGTGGTGGGACCGATCCTGGATCCGCAGCGCTGGTGCGTGGTGCTGGTGAGCCAGTTCGGCAACGGCCGCTCCACCAGCCCCAGCAACGCCGGGCCAGGGCTCGTGGCGGGGCGCTGGCCCGTGGATCACCGTGACAACGTGGCCGCCCAGCGCCGACTGCTGGAGGAGGTCTTCCGGGTGGCGAGCCCGGCCCTCATCTACGGCTGGTCCATGGGGGCCCAGCAGGCCTACCACTGGGCCGTGCTGGAGCCGGAGCGGACCCAGCGCATCTGCTGTGTCTGCGGCACCGCGCGCACCACAGCCCACAACCGGGTGTTCCTGCTCAGCCTGCGCCAGGCCCTCACCGCCGATCCCCACTGGGATGGATTGCGGTTTCAGGGCGTGCCGGAGCAGGGCTTGCGCACCTTCGCCCTGATCTACGCCAGCTGGGCCGCCAGCCAGCCCTTCTATCGCCGCGGCGCCCACCGCCAGCTGGGCTACGCCAGCGTCGAGGCCTACGTGGAGCAGGCCTGGCTGCCGGCCTACCGCCGCCACGACCCCCATGACCTGCTGGCCATGCTCGACGTCTGGCTGGCGAACGACGTGGCCGCCGCCGCCGGGATCAGCGCCGCCGGTGGCGATGGCAGTGGCGGTGGCGGTGGCGATCCCGATGCCGACCTGGCCGCGGCCCTGGGCCGGGTCCGGGCCCGCACCGCCGTGATCGCCGGCCGCCACGACCTCTATTTCACCCCCGACGACTGCCAGGCGGAGGCCGCCCTGATCCGCGATGCCCACTTCGAGGTCCTGGAGTCCGACCTGGGCCACCGGGCCGGCAACCCCCGCGACTCCCCGGCCGAGCAGGGCCAGCTGCGGGCCGCCGTGAACCGGCTCTGTGCCGACTGACGGCCCTGCACCGACGGACCGCCTCCGGTCAGCCACCCCCTCACCGCCCCACACCCGCCCACCCCACACCCCCCGATGACCGATCTGGCCCGCTTCGCCGCCACCCATGGCATCCGCCACTTCCTCTTCTCCTTCTGCGACCTGTTCGGGGTGCAGCGGGCCAAGCTGGTGCCGGCGGCCGCGGCGGCCGAACTGGCCCGATCCGGCGCCGGCTTCGCCGGTTTCGCCGCCTGGCTGGACATGACCCCGGCCGATCCGGACGTGCTGGCGATCCCCGATCCCACCAGCCTGATGGTGCTCCCCTGGCAGCCGGACGTGGCCTGGGTGGCCACCGATCTGCAGGTGGAGGGCCAGGTGCTGGAGCAGTCGCCCCGCCGGGTGCTCCAGCGCCAGATCGCCCGGGCAGCGGCCCTGGGCCTGCAGTTCCGCAGCGGCGTGGAGGCGGAGTTCATCCTGATGGACCCGGAACGGGACGCCATCGCCGATGGCCTCGACCGGCAGTCCAAGCCCTGCTACGACCAACTGGCCCTGATGCGCCACTACCCGCTGATCAGCGAACTGCTGGACGGCATGGAGAGCCTCGGCTGGGGCCCGTACCAGGCCGATCACGAGGACGCCAACGGCCAGTTCGAGCTCAACTGGACCTATGCCGAATCGCTGCTGACCGCCGACCGCCATGCCTTCTTCCGGGTCATGGCGGCCGCCCTGGCGGAACGCCATGGGGTGCGGGTGAGCTTCCAGCCCAAGCCGATTCCGGCCCTCACCGGCAACGGGGCCCATCTGCATGCCTCCCTCTGGGACGAGGGGGGGCGCAACGTGTTCCACGACCCGGCCGGGGAGAAGGGCCTGTCGGAGATCGCCTACCGCTTTCTGGCCGGTCTGCTGGCCCATGCGCCGGCCCTGTGCGCCCTCACCAATCCGGTGGCCGGCAGCTACCGGCGGCTGGCCCGGTCCGTCACCAGTTCCGGCGCCACCTGGTCCCCCTCCTGGATCAGCTACGGCGGCAACAACCGCACCCACATGGTCCGCATCCCCGACGACCAGCGGATCGAGCTGCGGCTCGGCGACGGCGCCGCCAACCCCTACCTGCTCCAGGCGGCGGTGCTGGCGGCGGGCCTGGACGGCATGGAACGGCAGCTCGATCCCGGGGCCCGCAGCGACGTGAACACCTACGTGGAGTCGCCGGCGGGGGCGACCTCCCTGCCCACCTGTCACGCCGATGCCCTCGAGGCCTTCCGCCACGACGCGCCCCTGCGGGACGCCCTGGGGGAGCCGTTCTGCACCGCCTATGAAGCCCTGGTGGCCCAGCGCAACGACGAGTGAGGGCGCCGGGAGCTGGCCCGCCCCCCGCAGGGGCGAAGACCGGCACGATTGCCTATGGCCAGGGCGGCGGGGAGGGGTGAAAGTGAGTTCAGAAACCAGGAGGCTCCAGCGATGGATGACACCCCACCCGGTCAGATGTCAGGAGTGTGCTGACGGCAGGCCCCTGCTCCAACAGTCTTGTTCCCATCAACGGTTTCCCGGTCGTTCACCGATCACCCGATGCATCGTTCAGGTGCCCACGGGTTCATGGAAACCGGCCCCTGGATGCCTCGGCCCCAGGTGCCTCCCTCCGCAGCTCCGACTCCGAAACCCACCCCCGGGGACTCCGATGGATCCCCAGCCCCGCTGACCTCCCATTGATG
Organism: Cyanobium sp. Lug-B; assembly: GCF_024345635.1. Lineage (NCBI taxonomy): Bacteria > Bacillati > Cyanobacteriota > Cyanophyceae > Synechococcales > Prochlorococcaceae > Cyanobium > Cyanobium sp. Lug-B. Next base: position 27,999 of record NZ_JAGQBM010000004.1, on the reverse strand, counting down.
GCGCGCCCATGGCGGAGGAGCATCCTCGGCTCCCCCCCCATCACCCATCCACGGTCCCCAAGGACCCGATCGTCAGCCCTTCTGAACAGCTCGTCAGACCCTTCATCTGATCGTCAATCATCAGTGATAGTGCTGGAACAGCTTCGTTCCGCCCCAAGCCCGGCGATCCTGGACGCCGGGCTTTTTCATGGGCCATCGCCAGTCGGGCGGCCGGATCCCGCCGGCCCGGTTCAACCGCCTAGGTTGTCTTAACAATTGGTCAGGGTCGATGACACGCCTGCCCTGGGCCGTGCTGCTGCTGACACTGCTGGGGGCCCGCTACCTGGCCTGGCGCTTCACCGCCAGCCTCAACCTGGCCACCCCGCTGGCCGCCAGCCTGAGCCTGCTGACCCTGGCGGCGGAACTGGTCCTGCTGGCCGGGTTCTTTCTGCAGCTCTGGTTCACGCTCCTGCCCGAACGGCCGGCGCCCGCCGCCGGTCCGATCCCCACACCTGCCCCGTCCGTCGACGTGCTGGTGCCCAGCTGCGGCGAACCGGCCGATCTGGTGGAGCGCTGCCTGCGGGGCTGCCTGGCGATGGACTACCCCAGCCACACGGTCTGGCTGCTCGACGACAGCGACCGGCCCGAGCTGGCGGAACTCTGCGATCGCCTCGGCTGCCGCTATGTCGCCCGCCGGGAGCACGCCCATGCCAAGGCCGGCAACCTCAACCACGCACTGCGCCTCTGCAAGGGGGAGCTGGTGGCGGTCTTCGACGCCGACGTCGTGCCCCTGCAACCCTTCCTGCGCCGCACGGTCGGCCTGTTCGCCGACCCGGCCGTGGGTTTCGTGCAGACGCCCCAGAGCTACATGAACGCCGATCCGGTGATGCGCAACCTGCGCCTGGAGCGCTGGCTGCTGCCGGACGAGGAAAGCTTCTACCGCTGGATCCAGCCCACCCGCCAGAACCTCAATGCCGTGGTCTGCGCCGGCACCTCCTTCGTGATGCGGCGTGAGGCGCTCGATCGGGTGGGCGGTTTCGAGACGGCCACCCCGTCGGAGGACCTGGCCACCGGCATTCGGATCACCGCCGCCGGTTACCGCAACCATTACCTCTCCGAGAAGCTGAGCGCCGGTCTGGCCCCCTTCACGGCCACGGCCATGGCGCGGCAGCGCTGCCGCTGGGGCAGCGGCTCCCTGCAGACCCTGCGCACGGGCGCCGATCCGCTGCGGATCCCCGGGCTCAGCCCCCTGCAGCGACTGGCCTACAGCGAAGGCATCCTGCACTGGTTCACCTTCCCGGCCCAGCTGGTGCTGCTCTGCACGCCGCTCAGCCTGGGCCTGCTCGGCGTCGCCCCGATCCTCTTCAGCGGCGATGCCCTGCTCACGGTCGCCATGCCGTTCGTTTGCAGCCAGCTGCTGCTCACCCGCTGGTTGAGCGGCCACGCCCGCGCCGCGATCTTGCCGGAGCTGTACCGGTGGATCTTCCTGGTGCCGATCTGTGCCGCCGTGGTCGCCACGGCCCTGGGCCGGCCGCGGCGCTTCCGGGTCACCCCGAAGGCGGTGGTCGGCCGGGGGGCCTCCGGCCCGGATCCGGGCCTGCTGCTGCCGCTGCTGGTGCTGCTGGCGCTGCAGCTCGTGGCGCTCTGGAACCTGGCGCCGGGTCGGCTGCCGCTGCTGGCCGGCCAGCAGGGGGTGCTGCCGGTCTCGGCCGCCACGGTCGGGGTGGTGCTGGGCTGGAGCCTGCTCAACGGCCTGCTGCTGCTGCTGGCGATCCGCAGCTGCTGGGATCGGCCCCACCGGGATGGGGTTCCCTGGTTCGCCCTGTCGGTGCCGGTGCGGCTCCGTCACCGCGGCGGGATCGTGCACGGGCGCCTGCGGGCCGTCAGCGCCACGGGCGCCGAACTCGGCCTGGAGCGGGCAGAGGATGGGCCGACGCTGCAGGCGGCCGACAGCCTCAGCCTGGAGGGTCTGGTGCCCGGTGTGGCGCTGCCGTTTCTGGCGATGGCCCTGGAATCGGGTGCCATCGGCGGGGTCTGGGGACCGCTCACCCCGTGGCAGCGGGATGAGCTGGACACTCTTCTCTACCGACGCGAGGGACTCTGGCCCACCCTGCGGGCCCCCTTCGAGCTCCGCACCCTGCCCCTTGTCCTGCTGCGCACCCTGCAGCGGGTGGCACCGGAGAGCTGGTTCCGCCGCAGTCTCATTCCCCAGCTTCCACCGCTGGTGGGGCTGCCGCTCCCCAGGCGTGCAGACCTTCCAGCACGGGCAGCAGCGCCCGACCCCGCTCGCTGAGGTCGTACTCCACCCGCGGCGGCACCTCACCGAAGACGTGCCGGCAGACGACGGCATCGGCCTCCAGCTCCCGAAGCTGGGCGGTCAGCACCTTGTGACTCACCCCCGTCAGGGCCCGCTGCAGGGCCGAGAACCGCTGGGGGCCCTCGCGGAGCCGGCAGAGGATCAGCAGCTTCCAGCGGCCGCGCATCACCTGCAGGGCCAGCTCGGCCGGGCAGAGCTCGGAGCCACCGGAGGGTTCGGGATCGGAAAGGGAGGCCGTCACGGGTCTCGGTTACCGGTGGGTGCCCCAGGCACAAGCCGGTGCGTTCTTGTCAGTCAGGGTGCGTGTCCGCCAGAGTCCCCCCATGACCTTAACAATCCCTTACGGCCCGGGGCCTTCCCGCCCCGGCCGGCCGGTCACCGCCCCATGAGCGACCTGTTCACCCCCCTGACCGTGGGCCCGCTGCTGCTGCCCAACCGGGTGCTGATGGCCCCCCTCACCAGATGCCGGGCCGAGCCGGACCACGTTCCGGGCCCGCTGATGGCCACCTACTACCAGCAGCGGGCCAGCGCCGGCCTGCTGATCGCCGAAGCCACGATGGTGATGGAGGGCAACTCGTCCTTCTGGCACGAGCCCGGCATCCATTCGGCGGCCCAGGTGGCGGGCTGGCGGCTCACCACCGACGCGGTCCATGCCGCCGGTGGGCGCATCGTGCTGCAGATCTGGCACGGCGGCCGGGCCTGCCACCCCCTGCTCAACGGGGGCCGCCAGCCGGTGGGGCCGAGCCCGATCGCCATCACCGGCGATGAGGTGCACACCCCGGAAGGGAAACAGCCCTATGTCGTTCCCCGGGAGCTGGCTGACGACGAACTGCCCGCCATCGTGGAGGGGTTCCGCCAGGCCACCCGCAACGCCATCGACGCCGGCTTCGACGGGGTCGAGGTGCATGGCGCCAACGGCTACCTGCTCGACTCGTTCCTGCGGGACGGCAGCAACCGGCGCCAGGGTCCCTACGGCGGGCCGGTGGCCAACCGGGCCCGGCTGCTGCTGGAGGTGCTGGAGGCCGCCCGGGCCGAATCGCCCCTGGTGGGCCTGCGGATCTCGCCGCTCAACGGCTACAACGCCATGGTCGACAGCGACCCCATCGGCCTGTCGGGCTGGCTGGCGGAACGGCTGGAGAGCACGGGCCTGGATTACCTGCACGTGATGCGGGGGGACTTCCTCGGCCAGCAGCACGGCGATGTGCTCACCCCGATCCGGGCCGGCTTCAGCGGGGTGCTGGTGGGGAACATGGGTTACACGGCCGAGGAGGCCAACGCCGCCATCGCCGCCGGCCAGCTCGATGCGGTGGCCTTCGGCACGCCGTTCCTGGCCAACCCGGACCTGCCCGAGCGCCTGCTCCGCGGCGCACCCCTGCAGGCCGCCGATCCATCCACCTATTACACCCCCGGTCCGGCCGGCTACACCGACTACCCCTTCCTGGAATCCGCCTGACATGTCCCCCGATCTCCTGGTGCTCAGTGCCAGCAACGGCGAGAACCTGAAACTCGCCGAGCGTTTCGCCGCCGCGGGCCGCGCCCGCGGCATGGCCGCCGAGGTGCTCGACCTCACCAGCCTGCCGCTGCCGCTCTACAACCCCCGCACCCACGCCGCGTCCGGCCTGCCCGCCGAAGTGGAGGGGCTGAGCCGCAGGCTCGAGACCGCCCCCCGCTGGGTCATCTGCGCCCCCGAATACAACGGCTCCCTGCCGCCGGTGCTGACCAGCGCCATCGCCTGGCTCTCGGTTCAGGGGGACGGCTTCCGCACCCTGTTCAACGGCCGGCCGGTGGCAATCGCCACCCATTCCGGCGGTCCCGGCATCGAGGTGCTGGCCGTGCTGCGCATCCAGCTGGCCCACCTCGGGGCCCACGTGGTGGGTCGCCAGCTCTCCAGCAGCCGCAGCAATCCCGCCAAGGACACCAGCATCGACGACATCGTGCATCGCCTCCAGCGCATGGAACCGATTCAACCCTGAGGACCCGCCCCATGACCCTCGTCTTCCGCCCCGCCGCCGAGCGCTTCCACAGCCAGCTTGACTGGCTGGACAGCTGGCACAGCTTCTCCTTTTCCCACCACCACGATCCGGCCTGGATGGGGTTCGGACCGCTGCGGGTGATCAACGACGACACCATCGCCGCCGGCCGCGGCTTCGGCATGCATCCGCACCGGGACATGGAGATCGTCACGGTGATGGTGGATGGCCAGCTCAACCACCAGGACTCCATGGGCCACAGCGAGGTGCTGCGGGCCGGAGAAGTGCAGGCGATGAGCGCCGGCACCGGGGTGGTCCACAGCGAGATGAACCGGGGCGCCATCCCCTGCCGGCTGCTGCAGATCTGGATCGAGCCGGACCGTGCCGGCCACCCGCCCGCCTACCGCCAGGAGCCGTTCGTGCTCCGGCCCGGCTGGACGCCGCTGCTCGATCCGGACGGCCGCGATGGGGCCCTGGCCATCAACCGGCCGGTGCGGCTCTGCCGGGCCCGGGCCGGTGCCGGCGAGCGGCTGGAGCTGGCCATCGCCCCCGACGCCAACGGCTGGCTGCAGATGATCGAGGGGGAGGGCACGGCCTTCGGGCGGCCGCTGCGGCGGGGTGACGGTCTGGGCTTTGCGGCGGCCCCGGCGGACAGCTTCCTGGCGGGCCCTGACGGGGCGGATGTGCTCCTGTTCGAACTGCGCTGATCGGCCCCCCGACGGCCCCGGCGGACGCCGCCCCCGGCACGGCCCCAGGATGGGGGGACCAGCCCGACGTCATGGCCCGTTTCCTGCTGCTCTTCAGGCCCCGGGTCCCCCTGCCGCCGACGGAGCTCATCGGTCGGCTGGATCCCCTGGTCCTGCGGTTCCACGCCGATGTGGAGCACCGCTCCCCCGCCCATCTCAGCGCCATCGTGCGGGGGGAGCACGAGACCCTGCGGCTGCAGCTGATCGCCGACGTGCAGGCCAAGGCGGATGGCCCCGTGCTGGAACTGGTGCTGATGAGCCGGGAGGCCATGGGGGCGGGGGCGCCCCACACCAAGGCGCTGTTCGAGACCCTGGTGGCGATCGCGGCCGAGGTGATGCCCGACCTGGAGCTGGTGTTTCGATCCGACAGGGACGGCGCGCTCCCTGACCGCAACTGAGAGAATCCATCGGATGCAGACGCTCTCACCGACCCCTGCCGCCCTTGCGGAACTGCAGCCGCCCCGCGGCTACCGGGTGCTCGCCTGGCTCGGCCTGGTGGCCAACCTGCTGGCCCTGCCGCTGGGCCTGGCGGCGATCCTGCTCTCCAGCCTCTGGCGGACGGCCAATATCGTCGTCTACACCAGTGCCGTGCTGCCGGCGGTGGCCCTGGGCGTCGTCGCCTGTGTCGCCCTGCTGAAGTGGCGCCTCTGGGGACAGGTGGTCGCGATCGTGGCGCTGTCGCTGGATCTGGCGATCGAGATGGCCTACGGCATCGTGCGCCTGGCGCTGGTGGGTGAGGAACGGCTCCTGCTGGCGGTGGCCGCCCCCCTGGCCTGGGGCCTGACCCTGGCGGCCCTGGTGTTCTGGTGCCGCCCTGCGATCCGCTCCTACCTGCGCTGAGGGCCTCCGGGCAACCTGCCGTTCTGTATCAACGGCTCCACCCATGGGGCAGGACACAAGGATTGGATACCCCCCAGCCGACCCAAGCTGTTTCCATGCCCAGCCCCCAACGCTTCGCCGCCATTCAGGAGATTCACCAGCGCCCCCCGGTGGTGACCCCCCCCATCGAGTCGCTGGATGAGCTCTGGGCCAGCGACGTGTTCAGCCTGGCCAAGATGAAGGCGGCCCTGCCCAAGGACATCTTCAAGTCGGTGCAGCGCACCATCAAGGAGAACGGCAAGCTTGACGTCTCGGTCGCCAACGTGGTGGCCCAGGCGATGAAGGAATGGGCGACCAGCCGCGGCGCGCTCTACTACGCCCACGTCTTCTACCCCCTCACCAACGCCACCGCCGAGAAGCACGACGGCTTCATCTCGGTGCAGGGTGACGGCTCGGTGATCACCGAGTTCACCGGCAAGGTCCTGGTGCAGGGCGAACCCGACGGCTCCTCCTTCCCCAGCGGCGGCATCCGCACCACCTTCGAGGCCCGCGGCTACACCGCCTGGGACATCACCAGCCCGGCCTTCCTGATGGAGACCCCCAACGGTCTCACCCTCTGCATCCCCACCGTCTTCATCTCCTGGACCGGCGAGGCCCTCGACAAGAAGACCCCCCTGCTGCGCTCCAACGCCGCCATGAACAAGCAGGCCCAGCGGCTGCTGCGGCTGCTTGGGGAAAGCGACGTGGCCCCGGTCAACTCCAGCTGCGGCGCCGAGCAGGAGTACTTCCTGGTCGACAGCGCCTACGTGCCCCTGCGCCCCGACCTGCTGCTGGCGGGCCGCACCCTCTTCGGCAAGCCCTCCGCCAAGGGCCAGCAGTTCGACGACCACTACTTCGGCGCCATCCCCCAACGGGTGCAGGTGTACATGCAGGACGTGGAGCGTCAGCTGTACAAGCTGGGCATCCCCGCCAAGACCCGCCACAACGAAGTGGCCCCGGGCCAGTTCGAGATCGCCCCGTTCTTCGAGGCGGCCAACGTGGCCACGGATCACCAGCAGCTGATCATGACCATTCTCAAGAGCACGGCACGCCGCCACGGCATGAACTGCCTGCTCCATGAGAAGCCCTTCGAAGGCATCAATGGCTCGGGCAAGCACGTCAACTGGTCGGTGGGCAATGCCACCCAGGGCAACCTGCTGGATCCCGGCAGCACCCCCCACGAGAACATGCAGTTCCTGCTGTTCTGCGGCGCCGTCATCCGCGGGGTGCACAAGTTCGGTCCGCTGATGCGGGCCGTGGTGGCCACCGCCGGCAACGACCATCGCCTCGGTGCCAACGAAGCTCCGCCGGCCATCATCTCCGTCTATCTGGGCAGCCAGCTGGAGGACGTCTTCCGCCAGATCAAGGAAGGGGACGTGAAAGGCTCCAGCAACGCCGGCGTGATGCAGCTGGGCGTCGACACCCTGCCGGAATTCCCCAAGGATCCCGGCGACCGCAACCGCACCTCCCCCTTCGCCTTCACCGGCAACCGCTTTGAGTTCCGGGCCGTCGGCTCCAACCAGTCGGTGGCCGGCCCCCTGGTGGCCATGAACACGATCCTGGCGGACTCGCTCGCCTACGTGAGCGACCAGCTGGAGCAGAAGATGGCCGCGGGAGAAAGCCTGCCCGGCGCCGCCTTCTCCGTGCTCAAGCAGATCATGACCGACCACGGCAACGTGGTCTTCGGCGGCGACGGCTATTCCAGCGAATGGCACCGCATCGCCGTGGAGGAGCGGGGCCTGGAGAATCTGCCCACCACCGCCGATTCCCTGCCCGTCCTGCAGCGGCCTGAGGTCCGCGACCTCTTCGCCCAGCAGGGTGTGCTCACCCCTCTCGAGCTGGAGAGCCGCTTCGAGGTCTACGCCGAGCAGTACGTGCTCGCCATCGACGTGGAGGCCAAGCTGGCCGTGCAGATCGCCCAGACCCAGATCTATCCCGCCGCCATGCGCTATCTGGGAGAGCTGGCCAGCTCCCTGCAGCTCCAGACCTCCATGGGCCTCCAGGTGTCCTCGGAAACCCAGACCAAGGTGGCGTCCCTCAGCGCCAAGCTCATGGAGCTCAGCAGTGCCCTGGAAAGCGCCATCGGCAACGCCCCCCACGGCACCATGGCCCACATGCGCTATTCGGCCGACACGCTGCTGCCGCTGATGCACCAGCTGCGGGAGGTCGTCGACGCCCTCGAGGCCGTGGTGGACGACAACCTCTGGCCCCTGCCCTCCTACCAGGAGATGCTGTTCATCCGCTGATCACCCCATCGGTCCCGGCGGCGAGGGCCCTCCGGGGCCCTCTTTTTTTGCGCTGGTCCTGCCCGCGGGTTGGGCCGCCGGGGCGAAACCTCACGATCTGTCCGCTTGGTTCCCCTCGTCACAGTCGCTGTCCGAGCGGAAGTGCTGGAGTCGATGCATGAGCGTTCCCTCCGACCAGCGCCCCAGCGCCGACCGGTCCCGCGACCTCCCGGACCTGGATGAGCACTACGGCTCCTACTGCCGGGCCATGCGGATGCTGGTGCGGGAGGGCAAGAGTCTCAAGACCGTGCAACGGACCGTCTGCTGGCTGCAGCTGGCCCGGCTGCACGACTGCCGTCCGGCGCGGTACCAGGAGCCGGACGCCCTGTATCTGAGGCTGTGCCGTGAGGGCGGGGCTGCCGGCGGCGGCGCCGCGAAGCGCTGAGGAGCTCACCGGGGCGGCGGGGATCCTTTCCCGGATTCGGTCGCATCGGCCACTGACAGACACCCCTGAAGCGAACGATGACAGGGGGTCCCAAGCTTTCCACGTTGTCCATGGACGCACCTACGGCCTTCGCCGCGGTCGCTCTCGCCGCCGTCTCCTGGGACGGTGCCCTCACCATGGCGGGCACGCGGGCCCTTCGCCACGCCCTTGATTACCGCACCCCCTTCAAGGGCAGGAGCGATAAGGAGATGATCAGCCTGATGGATACCCTGCTCCAGGGGCTGCGGGCCAAGGGCGCGATCGGCCTGATGGAGGAGGCGGCCGCGGTGCTCGACGACCGGCAGCGGCACACGGCCTATGCAGTGGCGGCGGAGATCATGCGCTCCGACGGCCCTTTGCAGGACCAGGAGCAGGCGATCCTCGCCGACCTGGCCAGCACCCTGCGCCTGGACCCGGAGGAGACCACCAAGGTGCTGGAGGTGATGGACGTTCTCCATGCCAGCATCCTGGAGCCCGCCGTGAGCGCATGAGTTCCGCCCCCGCCGGCCTCCGCATCGCCGTGGTGGGGGCCGGCAGTTCCGGCCTGCTGCTCGCCCTGATGCTGCAGCGCCAGGGCCACCGGGTCTGCCTGTTCGAGCGCTCCGCGCGGCTGCGCACCGAGGGCTGCGGGATTCTGCTGGTGAAGAGCGGTGTGGAGGCGGTGGCGGCGGCCGCCGTCCCGGGCCTGCTCGACGACCTGCTGGCGGGCGGCCATCCGGTGCAGCGGTTCGTGTTCCGCAACCTCCGGGGCGACCTGATCGAAGCCAGCCCGGCCGAGCGGGAGGCCGGGGAGCCGCCCTCCCTGCTGATCCACCGCCGCGCCATTCTCGATGCCCTCTGGGGCCATCTGGATCCCGCCTGCTTCCACGGCGACCATGCGCTCGTCAGCTGGAGCCAGGGGGAGGACGGGGTCGTGGCCCGCTTCGCCGACGGCCGGCAGTGGACCGGGGATCTGCTGGTGGGGGCCGATGGAATCTTCTCCCGGGTGGCGGCCCTGCTCTGCCCGGATCGGCGCCTGCAGTACCTGGGGGACCGGGTCTGGCGGGGGGTGGTGACCGACGAAAGCTTCTGCAGCGGCGGGGATTTCTTCGTCTATGCCCGGGGCCGGGGCATCTACGCCAATTTCTTCGACCTGGGCCCCGACCGGGAGGGCCGGGGGCGCACCCACTGGGGCTTCTTCCAGGAGGAGGAGCTTCCCGACGACCGGGAGACCCAGCAGCGGCTGCTGGAAGAGGGGGTGCCCGCCGCCGCCCTCGCCAAGCTTCCGGCTGATGCGGCCGCCGTGATCGCCGCCACAGCTCCGGAGGACGTGGTGGCCAACTGGTCGTTCGACATCGATCCCCTGCCCGCCATCGTGGCCGGGCGGGTGGCCCTGATCGGCGACGCCGCCCATGCCATGAGCTCCTCCCAGGCCCGGGGGATGACGGCAGGGCTGGAGGATGCGGTGGCCCTGGCGGCAAAGCTCGCGCCGGGCGCCGCCGCCACACAGCAGCTGGCGCTGCAGGCCTACGAGGAGGAGCGGCTGGCGGTCGTCCACCGGTACCAGGAACGCAGCCGCCAGGTGAGCCATCGCACGGGAAGGAAGCGCCCTCCCACCCGGGCGGCCAGCGCCGCACCGGTTGCGGAGCAACACCGAAAGATGTTGTGAAGGTGACAGTTCCGATCTGGCACAGGGGCCAGAATGCCAGTCCTGTATACGAGGCAAGACGTGGCGATCTCCTTACCTCAATCCTCCCGCTCGCGCAGCATGTCCCAGACGCGCAGCAGCGGCCAGACGTGCCGCACCTACCGGCTGGTGGATCTGCAGGGTGAGCCCCATCCCATCCTCGACGACCTCTACGAATCCCTGGATGCCGCCTGGAGCGAGGCCCTCAACTGGTGGCAGGAGGAGTTCGGCCCCGTCCAGGGTCCTGTGGGCATCGGCGTGGAGGTGAGCACCCTCAGCGGCGAGTGGCGCACCCTGCGCTATCCCGGCACCTGATCGTCGGGCCCCTGGGGCCTCAGGCCACCGTCACCCCTTTCCAGAACGCCACCCGGCCCCGGATGTTGCTGGCCGCTTCCTTCGGCTCCGGGTAGTACCAGACGGCGTTGGCATTCTCCTTGCCGTCGACGATCAGGTCGTAGTAATGGGCCTCCCCCTTCCAGCCGCAGAACGAGCGGTGGCTGGAGGCCCGGATGCAGGCCGGGTCGAGGGCATCGGCCGGGAAGTAGGCATTACCTTCCACCGTCACGATGTCGTCACTGCTGGCGATCACCTTTCCGTTCCAGCTGGCCTGCATCGTGGGCATCCTTTGGGGGCACCATCCTGGCGCCTGACCAGGGACACCGGCCGACCGTCTCACCACTCGTTCGGCTGGTAGATCCTCAGGGTCCCCACCCCCACGGGGCTGGGAACCGGCCCGGGGCCGGCCGGGATCGCCGTCACCTGGAACAGGTAGGTGTCGGCCTGGACGGGATTGGTCCAGGGCCGCAGCGACACCGTGACCGTCGCGCCGGGCGGCACGGGCTCGGGGAAGCTGAGGTTGAAGCGCCTGGCCGCAGGATCGAACCCGGCCTGCACCGGGATCCGGGGCCCCTCACGGCGGGGCACCCCGAGAAAGGCGCGGGTGCGCTCGACGGCAAACGGGAACTGCCAGTCGGCGCCGCGGATCTGCTGAATGGTCAGGCCACCGAGGGAGGCCCCTGCTCCCGCTTCGAGGCTGAGGGTGAAGAAGTACTCCGCGGGCGACTGGCCCACGTTGGTGGTGTAACTGGTGAGGATGACCTTCCAGGGGGCCCGCAGGAACTGGGTGCGACCGCCCGGTTCCTGGGCGGGGGCGGCAGGGGCGGCGGGGGCGGCGGCCGCCATGGCCAGGGTCAGGGCCGCCAGGGGCGGCACCAGCCGGCGGAGACCCCCCAGGGAAGCGGGAGCTGAATCGTCTGCCATGCTCTCCACCGGTACCGGGGCCAACGCTAGGGGCCGCCGCCCGAAGGGCGGCTGGCGATGGCCAGGAAGGGGGATGGATCCTGGTCGCGGCGATGCTGCACCAGGATCGGTTCTCCCGCCGCCGAGGGATCGGCCGGATCGAGGCGGGCGGTGGCCTCCAGGGAACGGCGCAACAGGCGGGCCGCGTGCAGCGGCATGTCCCGGGGCACGCTGATGCGATCCCGCAGGTAGCGCAGGCCCCGGGCCGAACCGGGGGGAGGCGGACAGTCCAGGCCCGTGATCAGCCGGGTGAGGGCGCAGCGCAATGGCCGCTCGAACCCCTCGGCTCCAAGGGGATTGCGCGCCAGGAGAGCCCCCCGGTGCCGGAGCACCCGGGCCAGGGCCACCGAGGCCGCGTCATCCGGCTCGCTCTGGCTGGTTTCAGGGTCGGCGCCGGGTGGCGCCACGATCGGCCAGGGGCCCGCATCGATCCGGTCGGCCAGATCCCGCTGCTCGCCAGTGCCGCTGGCGTAACAGCCCCCCATCTGGGGGGGCAGGTCATGGGCGTGGGTGTGGAAATCGCTCTGGGTGCCGAGGTAGGTGGAGCGCTCCTCGAGGGCCCGGAACCAGCGATCGATGGCCGGATGGCGCTCCCGCAGCAGGTAGCCCTTGTAGTAGGCCAGGCTGGCATTCATGCGCTCGACGTAGGGCACGAAGATCAGATCCACCGTGCCCAGGTCCCCGAGCAGAAAAGCTCCCGGCTGGGCGTCGAGGGCGGTCGCGAAGCGCTCCGCCCAGCGGTCGAAGCCCTCCCGGCCCCGGGCCTCCTCGGCGGCCCCCCGGGCCGGGACGCAGAGCCACTGGCACCAGGCCCGGAACAGCTGCCGCTCCAGCTGGCGGAGCGGCAGGGCCCGGGACGACTGCATCGCCTCCCCCAGGGAACCGAAGCTCTGCTCAAGGGCCTCGAGGATGCGGTCGCTTTCGGTGATCAGCCGACCATCCAGCTCCAGGGCCGGCAACATGCCGCTGGGCACCCGCTTGGTGTACCAAGGCTCCTTCTGCCCGTAGCAGAACATCGTCACCTTGCGGATCCGATAGGGAATCCGCTTCTCCTCGAGCCACAGCCAGACCTTCTGGCAGTACGGACACCAGGCGTGGTGATCGCGGTACAGCGTGACCCGGACCTCCGCCTCCGGGCGGCCGAACAGCCGCAGCTGGGCCTGGGGGCTGGCGGGACCGGCCGTTCGATCGCTCGGCAGCGGGCTGGCCGCCAGGGCCAGCGCACCCCAGTCCATCGGCTCGGGAGGCATGGTTGCGGAGCCGGCCATGCGGGGGGGCGGGGCCCACCAACCTAGTCAGGCCGGCAGGGGCGCTTCCTCCGGCGCGCTCGCACCAACAGGGCCGGCGAATCTAAAGTTCACATCTCCACGCTCCCCAGCAGCTCCCATGTTCGACGCCTTCACCAAGCTCGTCGCCCAGGCCGACGCCCGCGGCGAATTCCTCAGCCCCGGCCAGATCGACGCCCTGGGAGCGATGGTGGCCGAGAGCAACAAGCGGATGGACACGGTCAACCGCATCACCTCGAACGCTTCCAAGATCGTCACCAACGCTGCCCGCGATCTGTTCGATCAGCAGCCCGCCCTGATCGCCCCCGGCGGCAACGCCTACACCCATCGCCGCATGGCCGCCTGCCTGCGCGACATGGAGATCGTGCTGCGCTACATCACCTATGCGATCTTCACCGGCGACGCTTCGGTGCTCGAGGACCGCTGCCTCAACGGCCTGCGGGAGACCTACCTGGCCCTTGGCGTGCCCGGTGCCTCGGTGGCTGAAGGCATCCGCAAGATGAAGGACGCCGCCATCGCGATCGCCAACGATCGCAACGGCATCACCCCCGGCGACTGCTCCGCCCTGATGTCCGAAGTGGGCACCTACTTCGATCGCGCCGCCGCCGCCGTCGCCTGAGTCGGGTCTCCCATCTGCCATCCCGCCGGGGCCACGCCCCGGCTTTTTTGTGACCGTTCGCTGGTGGGAGGGTCTGTTTGTTCGTTTGGCTACATAGCCATCCTTCCCATGCGTTGAGGGTGATTTTGGCCTTTTCCAAGGTTTCACCCCCCTTTTCCGATGCATGGATCTCCGACTGGTGCATCGTCGTCATCCGCGCCATCCGCGCTGACGACCTTCGATCGCCTCCGCAGCCGTTGTCTGGGTGGTCTTCAGGACCAACGACTCAGGCGGATCGCCTTCTTCCTGCTGGCGGTGGGGGCCGGCATCGGCCCGCTGCTGGCCGGATCGGCCAAGGCGGCCTTGGCCATGGCCCCCACCGACGGCGCCGACACCCTGCTGATGCTGGTGGGTTCGGCCCTGGTTCTGCTGATGACCCCGGGTCTGGCCTTTTTCTACGGGGGCTTCACCCGTCCCAAGAACGTGCTGAACTGCATGATGATGAGCTTCTTCCTGATGGGGCTCATTGGTGTTCTCTGGGTGGTGGTCGGCTACAGCTTGGCCTTCGACGTCGGCTTCGGCAGCCCCTTCATCGGTGGGCTGGGATCGATGTTTCTCCATGGGGTCGGCGGTGAACTCGGCGACCAGCCCCTGGCGGCCGGCTTCCCGATCAGCGCCACCTCCTTCGCCCTGTTCCAGGGGATGTTCGCGATCATCACCCCAGCCCTGATTTCCGGGGCTCTGGTGGAGCGCGTCAGTTTCAAGGCCTGGTTCTGGTTCTGCCTGATCTGGAGCCTGCTGATCTATTCCCCCATGGCGAAGATGGTGTGGGGCGGCGGCTTCATCGGCCCGTTCGGCGCCATCGGCGCGATCGATTTCGCCGGCGGCACCGTGGTTCACATCGCTTCCGGCGTGGCGGCCCTGGTGGCGGCGGCCATCATCGGCCCACGCAGCACCTGGCCCAACAGCAAGCGTCCGCCCCACAATGTGCCCTTCATTCTGCTGGGGGCCGGTCTGCTCTGGTTCGGCTGGTTCGGCTTCAACGGGGCCAGCATGTTCGCCTCCAAGACGGCGGGGTACCCCTTCCTCACCACCACCACGTCCGCCTCGGCGGCCCTGCTCACCTGGTGCCTGATCGAATGGTTCAAGGACGGCAAACCCACGGCCGTCGGTGCTGCCACCGGTGCCGTCGCCGGCCTGGTGGGCATCACCCCGGCGGCAGGCTTCGTCTACATGGAGCAATCGCTGCTGATCGGCGTCCTCACGGCGGCGGCCTGCTTCATCGCCGTGCGGGTCAAGGCCGCCATCCAGTTCGATGATTCCCTTGACACCTTCATGGTCCATGGGGTGGGCGGGACCGTGGGCGCTCTGCTGACCGGGATTCTCGCTTCCACGACCCTTGTGCCCGCCGATTACTTCCCGTTGTCGGCCAAGATCCTTGAGGAATCAGGAAACTTCGGCCTGTTCATCGCCCAGCTCAAAGCCGTTATCCTCACCTATGGATTTGTCGCGCTGGGTACGGCTATTATTCTCTGGATTCTCGGTGCCCTGATGCCCCTGCGCGTCAGCATCGAAGAGGAAGAGCGCGGTCTCGACTTCGTGGCTCACGGGGAAGAGGCGTACGATCCAATGACCAACTGACGACAAACCTTCCATGAAAATGATCACGGCCATGGTCCGCCCCTCCAAGGTGGATGCCATCAAGACTGCCCTCGTCGCCCTTGACATCATCGGCATGACGGTCACCGACTCCCGTGGATTCGGTCGCCAGAAAGGCCAGGTGGAGCGCTACCGGGGAACGGAGTTCACCGTCGAGTTCCTTCCCAAGGCAAGGATCGAGATCGTCGTCCCCTCCGCCAAGCTGGACGCGGCGATCGCCGCCATCACCCAAGCGGCCCACACCGGTGAAATCGGCGACGGCAAGCTCTTCGTCACCCCGGTCGAATCGGTGATCCGGATCCGCACCGGCGAATCCGGCGAATCCACCCTCTGAGCCTCAGCCGCCGGCATCGGCGCCCCCCACCCGGAGCTGGCCATCAAGGTCAGCTTTTTTTTTGGCTCCCGACATGGACATCCGACGGTCACCAGACCCACCGCGATCCGACCCACCAGAGGTCCCAGCCGGATCCCCCTGGCCGCCCCCGGCCGCCCCCCTGGTCATCGGCCAGGATTTCCGGATCCGTCGTCGCCGGCCATGGAGCAGCCCCGCACCCTGCTGATCAGCGGCGCCAGCCGGGGCATCGGCCGGGCGATCGCGGAACGGGCCCTGGCCGAGGGCCATCGGCTCAGCCTCGGCCTGCGCGATCCTGCCGCCCTGCCGGAGGGCCCGCTCCGGCAGGCCGCCAACCGGCGGAGCGACCGACTGTTCGTCCATCCCTACGAGGCGCGCGACCCCGGCCAGGCGACCGCCTGGGTGGCGGCGACGCTGGCCCGGTTCGGCGCCATCGACGGGGTGATCCACTGCGCCGGTCTCTTTTCCCGGGTGGGCCTGCTGTTCGCGCCGGGGGACGAGCAGGAGATCGAGGACCTGTGGCGCGTCAATCTGATGGGTCCCTGGTGGCTCACCCGGGCCGCCTGGCCGGCGTTGGTGGCCAGTGGCGACGGCCGGGTGATCACCCTGGTGTCGATGAGCGGCCAGCGGGTGAAGGGCTCCCTGGCGGCCTACCCCTGCAGCAAATTCGCGCTGATGGCCCTGTGCCAGTCGATGCGCAACGAGGGCTGGGACGCCGGGATCCGGGTGACGGCGATCTGCCCGGGGTGGGTCAACACCGCCATGGCCTCCCAGGTGACGGCCCTGCCGGCCGGCGCCATGACCCAGCCCGAGGACCTGGCCGCCCTCACCGCCCAGCTGCTGCGGCTGCCCGCCAGCGCCGTGCCCTTCGAGCTGAAGATCAACTGCGTGCTGGAACCCTGCTGAGGCCGCTCAGATCAGCCGCGAGCCGGAGGCCGCCTGGCGCTGGGAGGGGTCGAACACGGCCGCCACGGTGCGGATCAGCCAGCGACCCGAGGTGGTGACCTCCACCAGGCCGCGGCCATCGGCCCGACTGAGCCGCACCAGCCCGTCGTCAGCCAGGGCCTCGAGGGCAGCCCACTCGGCGGCGTAGCGCTCCGGATCGATCGCCACCTTGAACTGGCACATCACCTCGCGGATCAGCTCCCGCCGCTCCAGCACCTCCGGATCCCTCACCACCAGCCCCCGCTCCACCGGCAGCTGACCGGCGGCGATGCTGGCGGCGTAGGCCTTGAGATCCCGCTGGTTCTGGCTGAACAGCCCGGGGAACTGGCTGATCGCCGTCGGGCCCACCCCCAGCAGCTCCAGCTCCCCGCCGGTGGTGTAGCCCTGGAAGTTGCGGTGCAGGCGCCCCTCTCTGGCCGCCACGGCCAGGCTGTCGCCGGAAAGGGCGTAGTGGTCCATGCCGATGGCGTCGTAGCCGCAGCTGCCCAGGCGGGCCGCGGCACTGTCCAGCATCTGCAGCCGCTGGCGCTGACTGGGCAGATCCTGCGGCGCGATCTTGCGCTGCAGGGGCAGCTGCTCGGGCAGGTAGGCGAAGGAGAACAGAGAGACCCGGTCGGGGCGCAGCTCCTGCACCAGGGCCAGGGTGGCGTCGAACCGCTCCGGGGTCTGGAGCGGCAGACCGCAGATCAGATCGACGTTGACGCTGGCGAAGCCCGCCTCCCGCATCCAGGCCATGGCCCGGCGCAGCTGGTCCACCGGCACCACCCGGTTCACCGCCTGCTGCACCAGGGGGTCGGCATCCTGGATGCCAAAGCTGATCCGGGAGAAGCCCAGCCGGCGCAGCTCCATCACATCCTGGCGGCTGAGGGCCTCCGGATTGACCTCGATCGAGGCCTCCAGATCGCTCGCCAGATCGAAATGGCGCTCGATCAGACCCCAGAGGCGCTCACGCTCGGGGATCGTCAGATAGTTGGGGGTGCCCCCGCCCCAGTGCAGCTGGGCGAGGCGGCGGCGCTGGGCGGAGTGGCGGGTGATCAGCTCCAGTTCCGCGGCCAGGGCCTCCAGGTAGGGCTCCACCACCTTCGAGCCGGCGCCTGTGGTGATGCGGTTGCAGCCGCAGAACCAGCAGGCGTTGCGACAGAAGGGCACATGCACGTAGAGCGACAGCGGCGCGTCGGTGGGGCGGGCCAGCTGGGCCTCCAGATCGGCCGCGCTGACGCCGCCGTGGAACGCCGCGGCCGTGGGATAGCTCGTGTAGCGGGGGACGGGCCGGTCGTGCTTGAGCAGCAGATCGATCGGGGTGGCGGGACGCGGGGTGAGGGTGGCCGCAGGGGTCATGGGGAAGGGAGTTGGGGGCGGAAGGGGTTGGAGGGGCCGATGGGTTGTGGAGGGGCGATCAGGCGGCGAGGTCCCCCAGCTCCGCCAGCAACCGCTGGGTGTCGTGGAAGGCGATCACCGATTCCTCCAGCAGTTCCAGCTCCTCGTCAGCGCTGAGGTCCATCCGCTCGATGGCGTCATGGAGCTCCTGCTTCAGTTCGGGGATGGGGCGCTGGAACTCCCAGAACTGCAGGGGCGGCAGGCCCTGGGCCGCGAGGATGGCGTTGGCCTGCTCGGCCAGCTGCTGGCCCCCGGAGAGATCGCCGCCGTAGCGCACGTAGACGTGGGCCATGAACCGGTGCGGGGCCTGCTGGGCCAGGCGCTGCAGGTGCTCCAGCCAGATCGCGGCCGCCGCGGAAGCGGGCGTGGCCGGGACCACGGCCAGCCTGGCGATGTCCCCGTCCAGGGCCCGGGTGCGGGCCAGGTCGGCCCAGGGGAAACCCTCCGCTCCCAGGGCGGCGGCGAGCAGGGGGCCCCGGGCCTCGATCAGGTCGTAGGCGGGGGCAAGGGCACGGATCAGGGCCGCCAGCTGGAGGGGGTGGGCCTGCCCCGCCAGCAGCGACCGGGAGAAGGCCATGCCCTCGGCCTGGTGGTGGGCGGCACCGATGCGGCCATGGAGCCGGCGCACCCGGGGGCCGAACCCCTTGTGGGCGAGGACATCGGCGGGCCTGGCGTGGTCGGAGATGGCGGCAGGGATGGCGGCGGTCATGGGGAACGGAACCGATGGAGAACGGGCCGGGTGGGGCACTGATGCCTACGATATAACGGTACTGTTGTTCCATGCTTCTGTGGCAACAGATTCGTTGCAACCCACCCCATCCACCATGTCCTTCACCACCCAGGCCCCGGCCGCCGCGCCCCTGCGCTCCCTCTCCTTTCTGGTGGCCCCACGGGGCCAGCTCAGTGGGGACGGCCAGCTGCGGGAGCTGATCGAGGAACGCCGCCAGCGCAAAGGCGCGGACGTGGAGCTCTGGTATCTGGGACCGGAGCTGGTGGAGGAACTGCACCTGGCTCAGGCCTTTCACCATTCCCCTGCGAAAGACCAGGACCAGACGCGGCCACAGGACCCCATCGAAGCGATCGTGGCCGGTGACACCGCCGTGATCACCTGGCTCCAGCTGCGCTTCGGTGGCTGCACCGGGACACTCGCTCTGACGACGGGCTGGCTGCAGAAGCGGGCGGGGGCACTGCCCCCCCGGGCGCCGGCCGCCGACACCGCGACCAGCAGCGCTGGCGCCGAGAGGACCTAGAGGGGGGATCGGGCCGCCACCGACCAGCGGTGGCTGGCCGCGCAGAACACCCCCAGCGGTGGTCCCGGAGCCGTGACAGCGACCCTCAGGGGTGTTTCTTTGGGCTGACGGCCCGATTCCCCGGGCGGAGGCGCAGTGAACCCAACCGCAACGACCCGTTCGGGCCATTCCCAGGCCCCTGCCGCCGGTGCCTGATCTCACCCCGGCCGTCGGCGGCACCTCCGCCGCCCCTTTCTGCAACCTGCTGCTGCCCACCGGCGCCCAGGCGCGGGGGCGCACACTCCCCGGGCGCAAAGTGGTGATCGTGGGCTGCGGCGCCGTGGGCATGGCCTGCGCCGTGGCGATCCTGCACCGGGGCTGCCAGGAGGAGCTGGTGCTGGTGGATGTGGCCCATGACCGGCTGGAGGGGGAGGTGATGGACCTCTGCCACGGCCTGCCTTTCCTGCCCCGCACCGACCTGCGGGCAGGGAGCGTGGAGGAGGAGGGACGGGACGCCGATCTGGTGGTGATCACCGCCGGCGTGGCCCAGCAGCCGGGGCAGTCACGGCGGGAGCTGGTCGAGCGCAATGCGGCCCTGTTCCGCAGGCTCATACCGCCGATCGCGCTCCACTGCCCCCGGGCGGTGCTGCTGGTGGTGAGCAACCCGGTGGATGTGCTCACCCACATCGCCGGCCAGCTGAGCGGCTTCCCCGCCCATCGGGTGATCGGCTCGGGAACCGTGCTCGATTCCGCCCGCTTCCGCATGGCCATCAGCCGCCGGCTGGGCATCGATCCCCACGACGTCCAGGCCTGCGTGATCGGCGAACACGGCGATTCCGAGGTGCCGGTGTGGAGCCGGGTGGTGGTGGCTGGCTCCGGACTGGTGGATGGGGGCTGGGAAGGCAGCCGCACCCTGGCGGATCCGGAGCTCCAGGAGCTCTTCCATGGCGAGGTGCGCCAGGCGGCCGACGCGATCATCCGGCTCAAGGGCAGCACCTCCTGGGCCATCGGGCTGGCCACTGCCGAGATCGTCGAGGCGGTGCTGCGCAGCAAGGACCAGATGCTCACGGTGAGCAGCCGCAGCCACGGCCACTACGGCCTGCCCGATGTCTGCCTCAGCCTGCCCACGATCGTCAACGACAGCGGCGCCGCCGCCCTGGTGCAGATGGCCCTGACCGAGAAGGAGATGGGGCAGCTGCGCCACAGCGCCGGGGTGCTGCGGAGCATGCTCGATGCGGCGGGGTTCTGACCTACGCCGCCGCCTGCGCCGCCCGGCCCGCCAGTCGCGCCACCAGGGCGCGGGCCTGGGACGGCGGGAAGCCCACCGTCTCGATCGCCGCCTGGAAGCAGCCCACGAATTCGCCGACCACGTCGGCGGGATCGATGCCGATGGCCTTCAGGTCGTCGCGGACGCTCTGGAGCATCCCCATCACGATCGGGACGGCCCGCTCACAGCAGGCCGCGATCGGTGCGGCCACCTCCGGAAACCAGGCCGCCAGCCAGCGCCCGCCGTACTCCAGGTGTTCGGCCTCATCGGTGAGCACCGACTGGATGATCGGCGCGGCGAAGGGGTCGGCCACCGGCTGGTAGCAGCGGTAGGCGGCCACGGCGAAGCTCTCCACGATCAGGCACTGGATCACCAGGGCGCTGACGCGGTCGCCGCTGCGCACGGCCTCACGGAACAGCCGGTGCAGGGGCGCGAACAGGCGGCGCGCCAGCGGCAGATCCGGGCGGATCCCCAGCTGCCTGCCACAGCCGGAGAAGTCGCGGGCATGGTGCCCCTCCATGGCGGCGAGCCGCATCAGGTCGTCCCGGTCCTCCGGAAGGAGGCCGGCCAGCAGGCGGAAGTGGCTGTCCGCCAGGCCCTCGCCCACGATCACCAGGGCGTTGATGCGGCTGTAGGCGTCGCGGTAGGCGGCGCTCAGATGGGGCTGGGGCATGGGAAAAGAGGCGAGGGAACAGAAGCTGAACGATCCGCTGGTGGAGGCCGCAGGGAACGCCGCGGGCAGCCCGGGCTCAGCCGGCCTCCGCCCGCACCATCGGCTGCCAGAACTGCTGCCACAGCAGCCCGCCGAAGCGCAGCCGCAGGCCCAGCTGGTGCAGGGGGCCGGCCCCCCGGCGGCGGGCGGCGCCCATCTCCTGGAAACAGGCGACGAGGCGGTCCCGCAGGGCGATGAAGCTGCCGGACTCCAGATCGAACACCCAGGGGAAGGCCCGGCGGGCGGTGCGGTTGGTCTGACGCATCACCTCGGCGTCGAAGGCCTCCGGGTCCATCCCCAGGATCCGGTAGAACTCGCCCCGCTCACAGACCGTGAGGCTGTGGGTGAGAAACACCGACCACAGAAAGAAGCGACTCAGCAACTTGCCGCGCAGCCCCTGGCGCAGGGCGGGCCAGCAGCGGATCAGCATGTTGAAGATGTCGCCATGGCGGTTCTCGTCCTGGCACCAGGGTTCGAAGAAATCGAACAGGGGCGCGAAGTTGCTGTCGGGATGGGCCTTGAGATGGCGGTCGATGAGGATGTACCGCCAGTAGCCGATCTTCTCCGACAGGAAGACGCTGTAGAGCACCCAGCTGAGGGGGAACCAGGTGATCGGCCGCTTGGTGCTGAGGCTGGGCAGGTCGATCTCGATGCCCTCGGCCACCAGGGCCCGGTTGAGGAAACCGGCATGGCGGGCCTCATCCCGGGCCATCAGCTGGAACAGCCGCCCCATCTCGGGACGCTGCGCCTGGAACAGCCGCCGGGAAAGCTCCTTGAACAGCAGGAAGCCGGAGAACTCCGACACGCAGGAGCGCACCAGGTAGCTCTCATACGCCTCCTTCTCCTCGGGGCTCAGGTCCCGGAGCCGGTCCAGCGGTGCCTTGCGATCGAAATGGTCCCGGTTGTAGTCCGCCTCCATCTCGGCGAGCATCGCCTCGAAGGCCGGCCGCTGCGGCTCCAGATCCGTGCGGGCCGCCTTGGCGATCTGGGTCGTGTAGAACCGCGGCGTCAGCAGGTCTTCCCGCAGGTGGGGCGCCGCAGCTGGGGAGGAGAGAGTGGCGGTCATCAGGGAGCGACGCTGCTTCACGTCATAACGACAACGTGATACTACGTGATCCAGGTGTCGCAGACCTGTGGTTTCACGTTTCTGTATCAACAGTCTGAGATGCAAGCGTGGTAACCTCAGCCGATCACGGGCTGCGCGGCGGTCGATGGAATCTCTGGCCGACTACTTCAAGGTGTTCTCCGAGCCCAACCGGCTCACCGTGCTCGAGACCCTGCGCCAGGGGCCGCTCAACGTCACCGCCGTCGTCGAGAAGACCGGCCTCAGCCAGGCCCTGGTGTCCAAGCACCTCAAGCTGCTGACCATCGCCGGGATGGTGCGCCGCCGTCCCGAAGGCAGCCTGGTGTTCTATGAAGTGATCGACAAGGGCGTCTTCCAGCTCCTGGCCCAGGCCCGGAAGCTGATGCTCGCCTCCCGCCGCCAGCAACTCGATGCCCTTGCGGCCATCCTCTGACCGTCCCGCCGACCTGCCGGACGACCTCCCCGCCGATCTGGACGCCCTCAAACGCGCCCTGGCCGGGGGCCGCCGCCACTTTGCCGGCCTGCGGCTGGGGGATCTCGATGGCGTGGCGCTGGATCTCGGTGACTGCGACCTGAGCGGCGGCTGCTTCAAGGAAGGCCGCTTCGGCCACGCCCGGCTGGCGGGAGCGAACGTGGAGGCCGCCTGCTTCCAGCAGGCCCTGCTCTGGGGGGCCGACCTCTCCGATCTCAAGGCCGGCGGCTCCTTCTGGCACGACGCCGACCTCTCCTCGGCCCGGCTGCAGGGGGCCGATTTCGGCGCCGCCCTGATGCACCGCTGCTGCCTGCGGGGGGTGCTCGGGGCCCACAGCCGCTGGCGAGCCACCCGGCTGGTGGAGGCCGACTTCCGCGGTGGACTCGACCAGCGCACCGACCTGGGCGGAGCCGATTTCCAGGGGGCCGACCTCAGCTTCGCCCAGATGCAGGGGGCCCTGCTGCAGGGGAGTGATCTGCGCGGTGCCTGCCTCTACGGCACCAACATGGGAGGCGCCGACCTGCGCGAGGCCGATCTGAGCGGCTGCGACCTGCGGGACACCGATCTCCGGGACGCCATGCTGGAAGGCACCCTGCTCCACGACGCCCTGCTGCCATGACCGACTGCTTCGATCTGATCGTCCTCGGGGCGGGCTCCGGTGGCCTGGCCGCCGCCAAACGGGCTGCCTCCTACGGGGCCTCCGTGGCGATCGTGGAGGGCGACCGGGTGGGGGGCACCTGCGTGATCCGCGGCTGCGTGCCCAAGAAGCTGCTGGTCTACGGCTCGGCCTACCGCCACCTGCTCGGCGATGCGGCCAGCTACGGCTGGCAGCTGGAGGGCTTCCGGCCGGATGCCTCAGTGCTGCTTGCCAACGTGCGCCGCGAGGTGGACCGGCTCAATGAGCTCCATATCGGCCTGCTGGAGAAGGCGGGCGTCCAGCTGGTGCGGGGCTGGGGCCGCTTCGCCGATCCCCACCACATCGATATCGTCCAGGGTGGCGAGACCACCCGTCGGCTCAAGGGGGAACGGATCCTGATCGCCGCCGGTGGCCGGCCGCACCGTCCCAGCTTCCCCGGGGCCGAACTGGGCTGGGTGAGCGACGACATGTTCCTGCAGGAGCGCTTCCCGGACCAGGTGGTGGTGGTGGGGGCGGGCTTCATTGCCTGTGAATTCGCCTGCATCCTGCATGGCCTGGGCGTGGCGGTGACCCTGCTGGTGCGGGGCGACCACCTGCTGCGGGGCTTCGACCGGGAGGCCTCCGCCGCCGTGCAGGAGGCCATGGAGGCCGAAGGCATCGAGATCCGCTTCGCCCACAGCCCCGCCGCCATCACCGGCGTCCCCGGCGCCCTGGAGGTGGTCACCCAGAGCGGCGAGCTGCTGCCCTGCGGCGGCGTGCTGCTGGCCACGGGCCGCCGGCCCTTCCTCGAGGGCCTGCAGCTGGAGTGCGCCGGGGTGGCGGTGGAAGGGCACCGCATCCCGGTGGATGCCGACCAGACCACCAACGTGCCCCACATCCATGCCGTCGGCGACGTGACCGACCGCATCAACCTCACCCCGGTGGCGGTGGATGAAGGCCGCGCCTTCGCCGACACCGTCTACGGCAACAAGCCCCGCCAGGTGAACCACGACCTGGTGGCCAGCGCCGTCTTCAGCCAGCCGGAACTGGCCGGGGTGGGGCTGAGCGAGGAGGCGGCGATCGAGCGCTTCGGTGCCGAGGGCATCCGGGTGCACCGGGCCCGCTTCCGCCCCATGGCCCAGGCCCTGCCGGCCCGGGGCCCCCGTGTGCTGCTCAAGCTGATCGTGGAGGCCGCCACCGACCGGGTGGTGGGTTGCCACATGGTGGGCGAGCACAGCGCCGAAATCATTCAGATGGCGGCGATCGCCATCGGCATGGGCGCCACCAAGGCCGATTTCGACCGCACCATGGCGCTGCATCCCTCGGTGGCCGAGGAGTTCGTCACCATGGCCGGCTGAACGGGACCGGGACGATCAGAGCTCCTCTTCCACCCCCGGCTGGATGGTGCAGTCGGAGAGGGGGTAGCTGACGCAGAGCAGGGCGAAGCCTTCGCCGATCTGGTCATCGTCGAGGAAGCTCTGGTCGGACTGGTCGACGCTGCCGGAGAGGATCTTGCCGGCGCAGGTGCTGCAGGCCCCGGCGCGGCAGGAATAGGGAAGATCGATGCCCTGCTCCTCGGCCGCGTCGAGGATGTAGGTGTCGTCGGGACAGGTGAAGGATGTCCCTCCTTCCAGGCTGATCGTGAAGCTCGCCATGGTGCCGCAGGAGGACGATCAGCCAATCCTTGGGGGAACTTCGGGCGGCGGTATGTATCGCAGGGAACAGGGTGCGCGGGCGGACACGCGCGGCGATCAGGCCACGGGACCGCTGGAGGGGTCGGCGGGGAAGCCCCAGGCCCGGCGGAGTCCCGGGTCGGACAGTTCCCAGGCATGTTCGCTGGCCACCACGGCGGCCCGCACCCCTTCCCCCGTCAGCCCCCTGGCCGCCCGGCAGCGCTCCAGCAGCTGGCGGAAGCGCAGGCTCTCCTGCAGCAGCCGCTCGACCCGCTCGCCCCCCCCGGCGCTGGCGAGCATCGTCGGCTGCCGGGCGCAGAGTTCGAGGGTCTCGATGTGCTGCTCCAGCCAGGCGGCCTCATAGTGCAGCATGGCGTCGCTGCAGTCCTCGAGACGGGCGGCATAGAGGGTCAGGTGCTCCTCCAGCACGGCAGGGTCCCCGGAGCGATCGACCGGGACCGGAGCGGTGCTGCGGTCATGGAGCCGCTGCATGATCTGACGCAGGTAACTCATCGGCGGTGGCCTCGCAGCACTCGATCGGTCGGTGGGGTCAGACGGCCGCCAGGCCCCGTTCGTTGAACACCCCTTCGAACAGCACCGAACTGAGGTAGCGCTCGCCGGAGTCGGGCAGCACCACCACGATCGTGCGGCCCTCGAAGGCCGGCTCCCTGGCGAGCCGCAGGGCGGCCACCGTGGCGGCGCCGCAGGAGATGCCCGCCAGGATCCCCTCCTCCTTCATCAGGCGGCGGGCCATGGTCACCGCCTCCTCATCGCTGACGGCCTCGACCCGGTCGACCAGGCTCAGGTCGAGGTTGGCGGGAACGAAGCCGGCGCCGATGCCCTGGATCTTGTGGGGGCCGGGCCGCAGGTCCTCACCCGCCATCGTCTGGCGGATGACGGGACTGTTGAGCGGCTCCACCGCCACCGACACCAGCGGCTGGCCGAGGGTGGTCTTGATGTAGCGGCTGACGCCGGTGATGGTGCCGCCGGTGCCGACGCCGCAGACCAGCGCATCCACCACGCCGCCGGTGTCCGTCCAGATCTCGGGGCCGGTGGTGTCGTGGTGGATGCGGGGATTGGCCGGGTTCACGAACTGCTGCAGCATCACCCAGCGGTCCGGTTCGGACTCCGCCAGCTCCCGGGCGGCGGCGATGGCCCCCCCCATGCCCTGCCGCCCTTCGGTGAGCACCAGGTGGGCGCCGTAGGCCGTGAGCAGCTTGCGCCGCTCCAGGCTCATCGTCTCCGGCATGGTGAGGGTGAGGGGGATGCCCCGGGACGCGGCCACGAAGGCCAGGGCGATGCCGGTGTTGCCGCTGGTGGGCTCGATCAGTTCCTTGCCGGGCCCCAGCAGACCATCCTTCTCGGCCTGCCAGATCATGGCCGCGCCGATGCGGCACTTGACCGAGTAGGCCGGATTGCGGCCCTCGATCTTGGCGAGCACCCGGGCGCCGCATCCCTCCGTGACGCGATGCAGCTCCACCAGCGGGGTCTGCCCGATGCTGAGGCTGTTATCGGCGTGGATGGGGCTCATGGCGCTCCCTCTGGATCCGGTCCATGGGCACCTTAGTCAGCGTCCGATCCCCGGGGACTGTCAAGCAGCTGGGGCACGTCGTCCGGGCGACGTCGGCCCATACCATCGCCCCCGTCGGATGCAGCGTCGTCAGGGGTGAAGACACCGGTCCCCGGGATCCATGGACCCATCGCCCTGCTGCTGCTGCTGCTCTCCATCGCAGTGGTGACGGTGGTGATCGACCGGGGGCGGTACTGGTGGTCGTGGTGGCGCGGCCGCGCCTCCCGCCGCCAGCAGTGGGAGCGGGTGCTGGCCGACCACGGGGAGCCGGCCGCCGGACGTCTGCTGGAGGACTGGGAGCTGGAGATGCGCTTCGGCGAACCGCTGCTGCAGGCGGCCATCGTGCTGGCCCCGCTGCTGGGGCTGGTGGGCACCGTGCTCGGTCTGATGCAGGTGCTCGCCAGCCTCGGCCCCCAGCTGCTGCTGCCGGCCGGGGCCAACCTGGCCGGATTCGGCCAGGTGTTGCTGAGCACGGCCCTGGGGCTGATCCTCAGCCTGATCGCCAGCACCGGGCTGTTCGCCAACCAGTGGCTGCGGCGCAGCCAGTGCCTGCGGCTGCAGCGGCTCGGCCGTGCCTGGGCACCGCCGGCATGAACCACGCCCTTGCCGCCCTCGTGGGGTTGACCCTGCTGCTGTGCGGGTCGGTGGCGGCGCTGGCCGACCTGGCCCGGCAGCGCCAGCCGCGGCTGCGGCCACCGGGGGGCCCGTCTCTGACGGGCGCCGTCTGGGTCGTGCAGGCGCCGGGCGATCGCTGGTTCGTGAACGGGGAACCCGTCTCCCGCGGCCGGCTGCCGGGCCTGCTGGGCTCCCAGCCGGCCGGCAGCGAGATCCACTTCCTGCCGGCGGCCCGCCTTCCCCTGGGCGAGGTGGCCCGGTCCCTGGCCCACCTGCGTTCGATCAGCCCCCGGCCAGTGGGGCTGGCGCTGCCGGAGGCAGGGCCATGAACGCCGACACCGGCCAGACACCTGCCTGGGGGGCCGCCCTTGACGCCGTGGCCCTCGGGGCCATGGCCACCGGACTGGCCCTGCTGTCCCTGGCCCTGGTGCTGGTGCCCCAGCGGCTGGCCCAGCGTCCGGCCCACCAGGGGGTCGTCAGCCTGCACCTGGACGTCGACGGCCGGCTGCGGCTCTGGAACCAGCCGGTCCCGCCCGGGCAGCTGGCCGCCGTGCTCCAGCGGCTCCAGGATGGCCCCGGCCAGCCGACCCTTCGTCTGATCCCTGATCGAGACGTCCCCTGGGGATCGGTGCAGCAGCTGATGGAGCGCCTGGGCCGTTCCGACCTGCCCCTGGAGCTGCAGCTGCCATGACCATCAAGGCCAGCTTCCGCTTCCCCCGTTGGCGCCATCTGCGCCTGCCCCTGCTGGGGGCCCTGGCCCTGAACGGGCTTCTCGTTGTGGCGGCCCTGCGTCCGCCCGCCAGCACAGCACCCGCTGCGGCGGCCCCACCGGCGGATGACACTCCGGAATTGCTGCGGTTCAGCCGCCAGCAGGCGCGGGAGCCGGCCCTGGCGGCCCTGCCCCTGCCCCCGCTCAGTGCCCTGCCGCCGCCCCCGCCGACGGATCTGCCGTCGCAACCGCGTCGCGGGGCCGACAGGGGCGCGGCCCGTGCCCGGGCAG